>NZ_NTZO01000060.1 GCF_002559405.1 Bacillus sp. AFS001701
GCTATATCATAAATTTTAAGTAATCCTTAAGAGGGATTACTTTTTTTGTTTTGTTTCTATAAAAGATTTAATCCTTTCCCATAAACCTACCTATTAGCTAATATTCAACGTCCTCCTACAAGCAAATACCTGGTGTAAAAACTAACTTCCTTCTTTCTTATAATATGGTGCAATAATCTTCTGAAATTGAAATTTGGCTATAAACTTCTCTCATATATATAAGTAGCAATAATGACTGAATCAACTAAAATAGGCGAACTCTTATAATAATAAGACGTACTATATAGTACATTGGTCTAGAAATTGGAGGTAAAAGTATGCATCATCCATTTTGGAATTCACATCCGCATCATCCCCAGTATCCTATGAGAAACGGTGTTCAAGGTCATGTACAAACGGATCATCAATCAATCATGCAAATGTTCATGAATCTTGAAAATCAAATTACAAACCTTGTAAAAGCAATCGAAGCAAATAATGAATTACTTAGACAACTTGAACAAAAACAAAATCAAGTTGTAACTAGTGGCGGTGGATCAGTCATTGTTAGGATGTAATGACAATGGCTTGTAAACGAATAGAAGAACTATAAAGGAGGTGTCACAAAAGTTAAAGTACTTTTGAACCCCTTCTTTTTTATTTGATTTTTTTTCATAACGTACACTGAAAAACACGAAAAAACCCACAAGATACTGTTCTTGTGGGCTATCATTTATTGTTTCTATATTAAGAGTTAACTAATACAGCTTTAAATTCTTCTGTTAATAAAGGTAATACTTCGAATAAGTCACCAACGATTCCGTAGTCAGCTACTTTGAAGATATTAGCTTCTGGATCTTTGTTAATTGCAACGATTACTTTAGAGTTTGACATACCAGCTAAATGTTGAATAGCTCCTGAAATACCACATGCAATATATAAATCAGGTGTTACAACTTTACCAGTTTGACCAATTTGTAAAGAGTAGTCACAATAGTTAGCATCACATGCACCACGAGATGCACCTACAGCAGCACCTAATACTGAAGCTAATTCTTTTAATGGATTAAAGCCTTCTTCACTCTTAACTCCACGGCCACCAGCAACGACCACTTTCGCTTCTGAAAGATCTACACCTTCACTCGCTTTGCGCACAACATCTTTGACGATTGAACGTAAGTCTTTAATTTCAACTGAAACAGTTGACACATCACCAGTGCGAGAAGCGTCTTTTTCTAAAGCTGAAATGTTATTTGGACGGATTGTCGCAAAAATAAATGGATCTACCATAACTTTTTTCTCGAATGCTTTACCTGAGTAAATCGGACGAGTGAAAACAATATTTCCACCAGCTACTTCGATTGCTGTAACATCTGAAATAAGACCACTTTGCATACGAGCAGCAAGTTTAGGAGATAAATCCTTACCTAAAGCTGTATGACCAAATACTAGACCTTCTGGTTTTTCTTGGTCAATAACTGCTAAAAGTGCTTGAGAATATCCATCAGAAGTATATGATGCTAATTTTTCATCTTCAACAACGATTGCACGATCTGCACCGTATTGAATCATTTCAGTAGCTAATGCACTTACTGATTTACCTACTAATACAGCAACTACTTCTCCGCCCTCAGCAACTGTTTTAGCCGTACTTACTGCCTCAAATGAAACATTTCGTAGTGATCCTTCACGAACTTCGCCTAATACTAATACTTTACGTGACATGTTATTTCCCTCCAAAATTTTCTATTACGATATTAATCTATTATTCTGTTCTAATATTCAATAAAATTAGATTACTTTTGCTTCAGAACGTAGTAACGAAACTAATTCTTTTACTTGATCCTTTAATTCACCAGTTAAAACTTTGCCCGCTTCTTTCTTCGCAGGTAGGTAAATTTCAATTGTTTTCGTTTTTGCTTCAACTTCATCTTCTTCTAAATCTAGATCATCTAATTCTAATTCATCTAAAGGCTTTTTCTTAGCTTTCATAATACCAGGTAAAGAAGGATATCTTGGTTCATTTAAGCCTTGTTGAGCAGTGATTAATAATGGTAAAGATGTTTCGATAATTTCTGTATCACCCTCTACATCACGTTCGATTGTAGCAGTCGTACCATTAATGTCAATTTTAGTAATTGTTGTCACGTAAGGAATATTTAATAATTCAGCAACGCGTGGACCTACTTGACCAGTTCCTCCATCAATTGCAACATTACCTGCTAAAATAATTGAAGGATCTTTATCTTCTAAGTATTTAGCAATAAGTTTAGAAGTTGTATATTGATCAGCATTTGTAACATCATCTTCAACGTTAATTAATACAGCTTTATCAGCACCCATAGCTAGTGCTGTACGAAGTTCTTTTTCACTATCTTCGTTACCAATTGTTATAACAGTTACTTCGCCTCCATGAGCGTCACGAATTTGAATCGCTTCTTCAACTGCATACTCATCGTATGGATTTATAATAAATTCAGCGCCATCCTCTTGGATTGCACCATTTGAAATTGTAATTTTCTCTTCAGTGTCAAATGTTCTTTTTAATAGTACATAAATGTTCATTGTTATACCCTCCCAGGAAATGTAACTACATCTATTTTTTTAAAATATTAAACTACTTATTTATTAAACACTGGTTTTCTTTTTTCTAAAAATGCCGAAATACCCTCTTTTGCATTTTCAGTTGTAAAAATTTCTCCAAATAATTTAGACTCTTCTTCCACCGCTTCATGATATGAATTAGTTCTAGTAGAAGATAGTAATTGTAGAATATATTGAATTGATTGCATACTTTTATTAGCAATTTTAGCTGCTACTGAATTTGCTTCATCTAATAAAGTTTCTTCTGGCACTACAATTGTAGCTAATCCAAATTCCTTAGCTTCAACACCAGAAATTGGTTCAGAAGTCGCAAGCATAACTAACGCTTTATCTTTACCTACATAACGTGGTAATCGTTGTGTCCCAGCAAAACCAGGAATAATTCCTAAGTTTAATTCAGGTAAACCAAGTTTTGCGTTTTCTGCAACAACTCGAATATGACAGCTCATTGCAAATTCTAGTCCGCCACCTAATGCAGCTCCGTGAATTGCTGCGATGATCGGCTTAGAATAATTTTCAACACGATCAAAAACTAGTTGACCTCTTCTTGCAACAGCTGCTGCATCTTCAGCATTTTTGAAAGAAGTAAATTCTTTAATATCTGCACCTGCAGAGAAAAATCTACCTTCTCCATGAACAACTAAAACGCTTACATCATTGTTATTTTCTAATTCATCTAAACGCTTAACTAAATCAGCAAATACAACCGAAGACATTGCATTTGCTGGTGGATTTTGAATTGTTAATAATGCAATACCATCGGATATTTTACATTGAATTAAACTCACAACTATTCCTCCCTATTTTTCAAAATGTACTAGAACGTTAATTTTGGTACCCGCATCCTCTTATTAACAGTTGGTGAACTTTATCGGCTTTTGACTCTAAATCTTGTTTTTGACCGGTCATTACCCAATGGGTCATCACTTCATCAATCGTGCCGAAGATCATTTGTCTAGCTGTACGAATATCCAATTGTTTATCGAACAAACCACTATTAATTCCTTCATTTAAAATTGAATCAATGATATGTAGATACTCTTTTAGTACCTCATTTATTCTTAATCTCAGGTCAATATTTGTTTGTCTTACTTCCAATTGCATAACGATTGCTAAATGCGAATCTTTAGACATTTCATAAAAGTGAGTTTTTACCAACATTAATAATTTCGATATCGCGTCCGGTTTACCTTCAATTTTTTCACGAATTTTTTCAGTAAAATTTCCCATCTTCTCTTCAAACAGTGAAATTAAGATGGATTCTTTATTTTTAAAATACAAATAGATTGTTCCGTCAGCTACTCCAGCCTGTTTTGCAATTTTAGAAACCTGCGCCTGATGGTAACCATTTTCAGCAATTACAACAACTGCAGCATCAATTATTTGTTTATATTTTGGTTTATCTCTTTTCATTTTTTATTTACCCCTTCTTACAGTGAATGAATAATCATTCATATTCTCATAATACAAATTTATCAGAAAATTGTCAATTGTCCTGTAATATTTTTTATTGTATAAAGTTTCTTTACAAAAGCTTTTATTATTCTTTTTAATCTTTGTATCTTCATTCAATTTTATCAGGTTTCTTTTCCAATCAATCTTTAAATTTATTTTAACATAGCATTTTGATAACAGTTCGTAAAATAAAGAGGGATGCCTATGTGATCATCCCCCATATATTATTATATTAAATTTTCATCAGAATCCTCAGGTTTCGTATTCTTTTGTTTTTCTTCTTCTAGTAATGTTCTTCTTAAGATTTTACCAATCATTGTTTTTGGTAATTCATTTCTAAATTCATAAACTCTCGGAACTTTATAGGCTGCTAAATATTTCCGACAAAAATCATCTAAATCAGCCTCAGTCACTGATTTTCCTTCTTTTAATACAATATAAGCTTTCACCGTTTCACCACGATATGCATCAGGAATACCAACTATAACTGCTTCTTTTATAGCCTCGTGTTCATATAATACTTCCTCAATATCTCTAGGGTAAACGTTAAACCCTCCTGCATTGATCATATCTTTTTTACGGTCAACGATATAAAAGAAGCCTTCTTCATCCATATAGCCTAAATCACCTGTATATAACCAGCCATTTTTTAACGTGGTTGCGGTTTCCTCTGGTCGATTCCAATACCCCTTCATTACTTGTGGTCCTGAAACGATTAATTCACCAATTTCACGATAAGGTAATTCTTCGTCAGTTTCTAGAGATACTATTTTAGCATCTGTACTTGGCCAAGGAACTCCAATGCTACCCGTTACTCGCTTATCCCATAGGAAATTACTATGTGTAACTGGAGAAGCTTCTGACAAACCATAGCCCTCTACTAATTTTCCACCTGTCACTTTTTCAAATTGATCTTGAACTTCAACAGGTAATGCTGCAGACCCACTTAAGCAAGCATGAATACATGAGATATCGTTATTTTTTAAATCAGGATGATTTAATAATGCAATGTACATTGTTGGTGCACCAGGGAACAATGTAGGTCGATATTTATTGATCGCCTGAAGCATTTGAGTTGCATCAAATCTCGGAACGATAATCATTTCATATGCACACATGATTGATAAATTCATACAGGTCGTCATTCCATATACATGAAAAAATGGTAAGACAGTCAAAATCTTTTCTTGGCCCTTCTTACTTTTATATAACCATTTCTCTGCCATTAACGTATTTGACGCTAAATTTTTATGTGTAAGCATGACACCTTTAGGAAATCCAGTAGTTCCTCCAGTATATTGAAGGATTGCTACATCTTCTACACTACTTGAGAGATCCTGTTCAATCGGTGCAGATATTTGCATAATAAAACTAAATTGATGAATCGAGTGATCATTAGGAATCTCAGGTGCCTTTGGCTGTTTTGAATATGGATATAACAGTCTTTTAAAAAATGGTAAATAGTCCTTAATCCCAGTAACGAAAATATGTTGTAGATTAGTAGATTTTTTCACTTCATACACTCTATTAATTAATAAATCTAAACAAATAATAGCTGTTGCACCACTATCATTCATTTGATATTCAAGCTCACGTTCTGTATATAGCGGATTTGTTTGGACGATAATTGCTTCTGCATAAAGAATCCCATAATAAGCAATTACTGCTTGAGGGCAATTAGGAAGCATAATTGCAACTCGGTCGCCTTTTTTAATTCCTAAATTCCTTAAGAAATTGGCGAATCTTAAAGACTGAATATAAATTTCATTAAAGGTCATCGATTTTCCAAGGAAATTAAGCGCTTTCTTAGCTGGATATTTTGAAGCTGTTTGCTTTAAATATGTTGGTAATAAATCAAACTGTTCGTCTAATGTAGCTGGTATTTGCTCTGGATACTGACTCACCCAAGGCTTTAATCTTGGTTCCTCCATACCATTCACCACCAGTATTTTAAAAGTATGTTCATACTAAAATTAGTATATGTAACAAATTTCAGCTATACAATCAAAATATTAAGAATATTTAATCACTAGTGGATTTTGAATATGTTTTGGAAATTAATGTACTAATTGATCAATTACTTCATCGCTATCATAGTAAAAATTAGGTGACATATCGGTGCGATTAGTCAATAATCCAAAATTGTATTCATCAAAGTTTTCTAAAGTGAGAGATTTGACTTTTCCCCCATTTGATAAACTTTTTACAAGTTTAAAAATAAATGAGTATTGCGAGTCAAAATTAGTTGTTGCAAGGTGAAATATCCCTTTTAAATCATTTTCAATAATTTTTCTTACTTGCTTAGCGATTCCTGTATCAATTGCATGATTTAAAAAAATATTATCATATGCGTCAATTTCTTGACCCTTTTCTATTTTATCTTTTATTTCATTTAGTCTTGGTGATTGTTTTCCCCAAACCATTGGCAATCTTAATATGATCCCATTATCGCCAATCTCATTCTTAATTAATTCTTCACATTTTATTTTAAATTGTCCATAATCTGATTCGGCAACAGGAAGATCGTTTTCAGCGTGATGCTTTGAAACTTCTCCATCAAAAACATTTGTTGTAGAACAAAATAAAAATTTCGTTGAAGTTGATTTTATTTTTTCTACTATTTTAGAATGCGCCACAAATTGAACATTAAAATCACCACGTAAACAAGAAACAATTACATCTGGACAAATATGGTCAATCCAGGTCAAAATTTTCTCTGAATCATTAATATCCCATTGTAATTGATGATCATTTTTCAAATCTAATTTTGTTTGATTAAACGTTCCATAAACGTCATAATCAGGAGAAAATTCTTTTATTAAAGCCTTCCCCACTAGTCCACTAGCACCTAAAATTAATAATTTCATTGCCTCTCTCCTTTTTACAAAATATTTAATAAACTTGTGATATATTGAATGTATCATAATTAACTGTGTTTACAAAGGTCATAAATTTATAGTCCAGACTAGTTGCAATCTTTTAATCAAACAGACATAAATGATAACAGGGAGTGGGGTTCATATGAAAGCAAAGGTTCTTTTAAACAACCGTATTGTCGATTTAAAATCTGCAAATGTAAATATTTTAGATCGAGGTTATCAATTTGGAGATGGCGTTTATGAGGTTATTCGTTTTTTCAATAAGTCATATTTTGAACTCGATGCACATTTAATTCGCTTGAAGGAAAGCTGTGAAAAGATAGTAATACCTTTTAAAATGCACCTGAAAAAGCTTGAAAGTGATTTAGTTTATTTAATGAATACTTGCGATTACGATAATGGATATGTTTATATCCAAATTAGTAGGGGTGTAATGAACCGTAATCATATTTACCAAGACGAAGCTAATTTAAAGCCACAACTGATTGCATATACAGTAAGAGAAGATCATAGACCATTACAGCAAATGGAAAAAGGAATAACTGCTTATATAACGAATGATATTCGATGGCTTCGCTGTGATATAAAAAGTTTAAATTTATTAGGTAGTGTTTTAGTAAAAAATGAGGCTTACGCTAAAGGAGCGAAAGAAGCAATTTTGCATAGGGATGGGATCATTACAGAAGGATCAGCAACAAACGTTTTTATCGTAAAAAACTCTACTTTATTCACTCATCCTGCCAATCACTTAATTCTAAATGGGATCACCCGAAAAGTGGTACTTGAAATTGCGAAAAAAGAAAGAATCGAAGTAAAAGAGATACCATTCTCAATTGATGAACTTTTAAATGCAGATGAAGCTTTTACGACAGCATCAGTTTCTGACATCTTACCTGTTACTTCAGTTTTAATTGAAGAAAAATCCTATTCTATCGGTTTAGGAAAGCGTGGAGACATAACAAAGAGAATTCAAGATTCATATACTAATTTAATTGATAAAATTCCGCAGGATCAGTCAACTAACTAGACTACACTATATAGCATTATATAAACGCATAAAAATCTGTTGGTTTACTTTAGTGAGGAGTGACTTGATTTGGCAATTATTATAGCAATTTTGATTGCCTTATTTGGTGCAGCTCTTGCTCTCGTTTTTACTATAGGGCAATCTAGAAAACGAAAATACATCATATGGGGTATCGCGAATATGATAGCCATTGGACCATTTTTGTCATTTGCCATTGGAATTACGTACGCTATTATCGAAGGAAATGGCTGGGCAGGGATGTTAATGTGGGTATTGTATCCAATCATATTTGTTATTGGTCTCATTCAATTAATTATAGGGATTTTCATGAAAAAAAGTTCTGATAAAAACATTTACAAGTACCATTAGTAACTTAAAAGTATAGCCTGTATCTTAGACTAGAATGATAAGATACAGGCTTTTTGTTGTTTTGCTAACTATCGAATTGCAACTTAATAAACAGTTTTAACTATTGATTAGAGTCTTGTTCAGGTGATTTTATTTGAATAAATGTAATATAGAATAATTTTCATATATAAAATGTTACATACTGCAAAATCCTGTACTGTCATTGTAATTTCATTTTTAGAAATAGGCTTTAATGTTTATGAAGTAAATATGTAAAAAGGGTGATTGCTATGGCAAGGTTAACATCGTATGTAAAACGTATTTTTAATTCATTATTTACAAATATAGCTGTGGCAAAAGGAAAAAAAATAACCGTTTACAAATCAAAAATATGGATTAGTTACGGTGATAGTATCACTTCGTCTAACGGATGGCAGCCTGCTGTTGCGGAAAAGTTAGGCTTGACTCATGTTAATAGAGGAATTGGCGGAACAACTATAGCTGAAAATGCTTCAATTGCTTGGATTGATAAGAATGGAAATTACAAAGGACAACCACCTAAACCACAGCCAAATGGCACGACAGAAATTTTATCAAGTATGTGTAACAGTCAAAGGATCAATGCAACGATTCCACTTAATACTCAACTTTTAACAATAATGGGTGGAACAAATGACTTTGGTAGAGGTATTCCTTTAGGAAAAGGGTTCCCAACAAATGAACGTCCCAATTTAGACGAATCTACTTTTATCGGTGCTTTGTGTTCAATGATTGAAAAAATACAAACAAGGTTACCAAATTGTAGAATTATTCTTATGACGCCTGTACCTAGATATCACAACGGAAAATATGAAGATAAAAATAAAGCCGGTTATTTAACATCTGATTATGCTAGAGCTGTAAAAGATGTAGCTACCTTTTACGCATTGCCATGCATCGACCTATACTCTACTGTTGGGTGGAATAGAATGAACGGTGAATATTATTTAATTGATAGTATGCATCCAAATAAAACAAGAGGATATAAACGAGTTTCGGAGATTGTAATTGGAGAGTTAGAGGTTCTACAGCAGGATGCTAAAAGTAGTATAGAAGAAGAGAATAATAATCATACAACAGAAAATTAGACAATAAAAAATAGATCTCAAGAGTCAGCAATTTGACCTATGAGATCTATTTTTTTTATTGTCTTTTTAATAATCTAGCAACATCTTTCCACTTTACTTTTTCACTGTAATACATTACACCATTAACATAAATACGGCTAGCAACACGAGTTAAAAACATTATTGAAACGATTAAGATTAATATACTAGCACTTATTTCTATAAAATTCATTTCTCCACTTACAAATCTAGAAAATGCTACAAGTGGAGCAAAAAATGGAATATATGAGCTAATTTGAACAAATGTGCCACCTGGATTTACTAATGCATTTATACTAATAAAGAATGCCGCTACGACTAAAATAGTGATTGGCATCAGTACCATTTGAAGCTCTTCTGTTCTTGACACAACTGATCCAATTGCAGCGTAAAGTAGTCCATAAAGTAAATAGCCTAATAAGAAATAAACTATAAATGCAATGATGGTTGTAGTATCTAATGCTTCTAAATCTATTTTCATTCCGAAAAAAGTTATCGCATTCGCATTAACCCAGCCTAATAGATTGGCAAAAAGAAATCCTATACCTAATACAATTAATTGTGCACAAGCTACAAAAAATACCGCAATGACTCTTCCATATAAAGTCACGACAGGACTTACTTTTGGTAGTAATACTTCCATTACCCTAGAAGACTTCTCAGCAACAATTCCCGTTGCAATTGAGTTTCCATAAATTAATAGAAACATATACAATAAGAAACCGAAAAAGTAAGCAATTCCGAATGTAGCCATAGGATTTTTTAGAACTTTTTCATTTACTTCTACTTTTTGCAATAACTTAGTTGCAGATTCAGGCGATAGCTTTAAATCTTGAGCAGTTTTATTTAAGTAATTTTGCTGCAAAGTCATATTTACAACTGAAAGCACTTCACTATTTGAAAACTTTTTATACGTATATTGAATTGACGGGACATTGTTCTTTTCGGAAAGAATAAGCAGTCCATCTTTTGAACCATCTTCAATTTGATTTTTTAAATCTTTTTCTTTCGATGCATCGCTCTGCTCGATCTTTGCAGATTTAATCGTTTTGTTTAAATTAGCACTATCTACCGAATAATTTTTTGAGTTATCGATTAATACAATTTTATCTTTATCCTTATTACTCTTTTCTGTACCAGCAAAATATTTTTGTACTCCAAATATTCCAACGACTAATACAAATAAAATAACACTCATAATCATCGTTGCTCTCGCCAAAAGACCTTCACGTAAATGAAATAAAAAGACCGTACTAAACTTCTTCATTTATTTCGCCCTCTCTATAAAGATATCATTTAGTGTAGGTTCTAATAATTGGAACTTCTTTATCGAACCCAGGTCTGACTTAATACGATTTAAAATCGTAAAAGCCTCCTCATCACTTTTAACCTTTACGTAAATTCCTAATTGCTTTTGTTCATAACTTACATTATTGGAATCTAGTATTTGTTTAATCGATGTTATATCTTCTAAAATTAAATTTCTATACCCATAGTCTTCTTTTAAGCTATTTAAACTACCTTCCGCGACTACATTACCGTTCTTAAGTATACAAACATGCTCACAAAAAGCCTCCACTTGATCCATACGGTGGCTAGATAATATGACCGTTTTCCCTTTCTGAATTTGTTCGGTAATAATTGATGCCATTAACTCTGCATTAACTGGATCTAGTCCACTAAATGGCTCATCTAAAATAATCAATTCAGGGTTATGTAATAAAGTTACAATTAGTTGAATTTTTTGTTGGTTACCTTTTGAAAGCTCCCCAGCCTTTTTATTTCGATAATGTGGTATTTCTAGACGGTCTAGCCAATATGTTATTGCTACATCAACCTCTTTATTAGACATACCTTCTAATTTCCCGAAATATTTAAGCTGATCAACAACCTTGCTTTTTGTAAATAATCCTCTTTCTTCTGGTAAATACCCTACCTTAACTTTATCGGATTTAAATGGGCTCCCTTTCCAAGTTATTTCTCCTTTTGTAGGTGTAAGAAGACCTAATAACATTTTAATGGTGGTCGTTTTACCTGCTCCATTTCTACCTAATAAACCTAATACTCTTCCTGTAGGCAAAGTCAATGACAATTCGTTAACGGCAATAGTATCTCCAAAATTTTTAGAAAGCTGTTTTATTTCTAAAGTCAACGCTCTTCCCCCTTTGAAGTTTAAGTAAAAGTATACTTAAATATAATTCCTATACTTTAAGCATACTTTTAA
>NZ_NTZO01000061.1 GCF_002559405.1 Bacillus sp. AFS001701
ATTTTTAAAGATGTTTTAAATTAATTCCATGTTATATCAAGACTTTCTTACTTTTCGAAACAAAATTCTGATATTTTTTTTAGTTTACTATTGTAATCAATCTGTAATATTTTCTTCATATAGTGACATTTTTTAACAATAACTTGTTAACACCTGCCATAAATCAACAAAATATTATCATATTTGTGATTCTTATGATATTTTTACAATTTTCTGCACAATACAACAATTATTTCAGTAAAACAAATCAAAAAAAGAAAAGTATTTCATGTTAGTTTTTACACGAAATACTTTTCCTAGTAACATTATTTAATAATAGTACCGTTTGGTAATGATTGATCAATTGTTGCAAGTGATAGCTTACCTTCAATACTTCCTGCAAGGATCATCCCTTCGGATAGTTCCCCTCTAAGCTTTACAGGTTTTAAATTCGTTACGCAGATCACTTTTCTACCAATTAAGTCTTCTGGTTTATAGTATTCCGCTATACCTGATACAACTTGTCTTGATTCATTTCCTAAATCTAATTGAAGTTTTAGAAGTTTTTTTGCTCCTTTTACTGCACCAGCTTCTTTTACTTCAGCTACCTTTAGTTGAATTTTAAAGAACTCATCAATTGTAATTTCAGGAACAGTTTCTTCCACTTTCTCTTCTACCACTTGTTTTACAGTACTTTGCATTTGTTCTTTAATATATGCAACTTCAACCTCTGTCTCTAAACGTGGGAAAATTGGTTCACCCTTTTGTACTCGCGTATCCTCTTGAATTGCTCCAAACTTATTCAGACTGTCCCATGAAAGAATCTTTTCATCAACTAGTCCTAACTGAGTGAAAATTTTCGCTGGAGTCTGAGTTAAGAAAGGTTTTAATAAAATCCCAACTTGACGTAAAGATTCAGCTAAATGTGCCATTACCGAAGCTAGTTCTTGTACACGACTTTCATCTTTAGCAAGTACCCACGGCTGTGTCTCATCAATATATTTGTTTGTACGACTAACGAACTGCCAAATATTTGTTAATGCAACTGAAAACTCCATATTTTCCATTGCCGCTTCCACAGTTTCCTTCGTGTTCTTTGCCACTTGTTGAAGGTTTTCATCAAAATCTGTTACTGTTCCATTAACTGCAGGAATATTACCATCAAAATATTTTTGGATCATTGCAATTGTTCGATTTAATAAATTACCTAGATCATTTGCTAAATCAAAATTAATACGATCAACAAATCCTTCTGGTGTAAAAATACCATCTGATCCAAAAGGAACTTCACGTAATAAGTAGTATCTTAGAGCATCTAAGCCATATCGGTCGATTAATACTACTGGATCTACAACATTACCTTTTGATTTACTCATCTTGCCGTCTTTCATCAATAACCATCCGTGAGCAAAGACCTTTTTAGGTAATGGTAAGTCTAGTGCCATTAACATAATCGGCCAATAAATCGTATGGAAACGTACAATTTCTTTACCAACTAAATGTACATTCGCTGGCCAATATTTTTTATAGTTTTCTTCATTATCTGAACCATAACCTAAAGCCGTAAT
The DNA here is from genome assembly GCF_002559405.1 of Bacillus sp. AFS001701. Taxonomy (GTDB): domain Bacteria; phylum Bacillota; class Bacilli; order Bacillales; family Bacillaceae_G; genus Gottfriedia. The sequence goes on from NZ_NTZO01000061.1 coordinate 1,548, forward strand.
ATAGTTAGATAAAGCGTCAATCCAAACATAAATTACGTGTTTAGCATTACCAGGTACTTTTACACCCCAGTCGAATGAAGTACGTGAGACAGCTAAGTCCTCTAAACCTGGTTTAATGAAATTGTTAATCATTTCATTTTTTCTTGATTCAGGTTGAATAAATTCTGGGTTTTCTTCATAATACTTCAGTAATCGGTCAGCATATTTACTCATTTTAAAGAAATATGACTCTTCTTTAACTAGCTCTACTGGGTGACCGCTGTCCGGACTCTTTCCACCAATAATTTTTCCTTCTTCATTATATAGAGGATCAACAATTTGTGTTTCAGTATAATATGTTTCATCCGGTACAGAATACCAACCCTCATACTCGTCCAAATAAATATCACCTTGATCAAGTAATTGTTTGAAAATCTTCTCAACAATTTCTTTATGTCTGTTTTCTGTTGTACGGATAAAATCATCATATGAAATATCTAATTTTGTCCATAGGTCCTTAATTCCAACAACGATATCGTCCAAGTATTTTTGAGGCGAGACATTTAATTCCTCAGCTTTACGTTGAATTTTTTGACCATGTTCATCTGTACCCGTTAAATAAAAAACATCAAAGCCTTGAAGTCTTTTATATCTAGCCATTGCATCCCCAGCAACAGTCGTATAAGCATGACCTATATGTAATTTTCCGCTCGGATAATATATTGGGGTTGTAATATAAAAAGTTTTATTACTCATTGACCAAAAACCCTCCTTCAAAAATTTCTAAATATTGACACTAAATTATTCGCATGATTTTGCATTTCATTATAAAATGAAAAATGAGTTATTTGCATATCCCCATCTACTATTACAACTTCATACTTATTTTATAAGTTAAATTTTACACAATAGTAACATCTATTTCTATTATTTCTCATAAATATACATACATTTTCTCTTTAATTAACCCATTTAGGCATAGTAGCATTATGTAGCTCTGTCTTTTGGACTACATAGTACATTTATTTTCATGAAAACTTTATATAGGAGGATTAATAATGAAATCTACAGGAATTGTCCGTAAGGTAGACGAGCTTGGCCGTGTAGTCATTCCAATTGAACTTAGAAGAACACTAAATATCACTGAAAGAGACACACTTGAAATATTTGTTCAGGATGATCGTATTATCCTAAAAAAGTATGAACCAAATATGACTTGTATGATGACCGGAGAAATTTCTCAAAATAATCTTGAGGTTGCTGATGGCAAAATTGTTTTAAGTAAAAAAGGCGCAGAGCTTCTAAAATTTGAGATTGAACAATTTATAGCTGATAATAATTAAATTGAAGAGGCTGCCTATTTTAATTTGCATTCTCTAAATAAAAGCAAGAAAAAATGAGTAGAGAATTACAAATAAATAAACAGCCTAACTTCATTTTTAAACCTTATTAAATTTCGTGATATTCTGCGTAGACATCCCTTTTATTTAATGAACGATCCTTTGCAACAAGTTTTATTGCATCTTTACTTTTTTCATTTTTTTCATTTATGTACCAATTGACATGTTGATTAATGGATAGTTCCTGCCACCAACACTCCTCATTGTTTTTCACATCTTCTTCAGATGCCCCTTCTAATACAACTACAAACTCTCCACGTACTTCTTCATTCGTTGCCCAGTCTATTGCATCACTAACTGTCCCACGTAAAAACTCTTCGAACTTCTTTGTTAATTCCCTACAAAGTACAATTTTTCTGTCACCTAATACTTCAAGAATAACGTGTAGCGTTTCTTTTAAACGGTGTGGAGACTCGTATAAAATGACTGTACTACGTTGCCCCTTTAACGGTTCCAATTGCTTCTTCTTATCTTTCTTTTGACGTGACAAGAATCCTATGTATAAAAACGAATCAGTAGGTAGTCCAGATGATATTAAAGATGTTAAGGCAGCATTTGCTCCAGGTAAAGGAACAACTGAAATACCTTCTTCTAAACAAAGTTTTACAAGCTCATAACCTGGGTCATTTATACACGGCATTCCTGCATCACTTACTAATCCAACTTTTAATCCTCGTTTCAAGTCTTCTACAAGCTTTAACCCTGCTTTTTCTTTATTATGCTCATGATAACTCACTAATGGAGTTGGTATTTCGAAGTGATTACAAAGTTTTTTCGTGTTACGAGTATCCTCCGCTGCAATATAATCCACTTCTTTTAGTATTCGTACCGCTCTAAACGTCATATCTTCTAAGTTGCCAATAGGGGTTGGTATTAAATAAAGACAGCCTAATTCTTCATTTAAGAAGCTCTTTTGACTTTTAATCATTACTCGTTACCTCCTCTCATATATCGTTCTTTGTTTTCTCTTGATAATTGCTTAAAAGCGTATTCCGCTTGCATCGCTTCTCTTTTAGTTGGGTACTCCTCAAAAAATATACAGTTTACAGGTGTCCTTCCCTTCGTATATTTTGCACCCTTTCCATCGTTGTGTTGTTTTACTCTACGCTCAATATTTGTTGTGTATCCTGCATAGAAAGTTGTATCTGAACATTCTAGCACGTATAAATAGTGTTTATGATTTTCCATATAGAATTTCCTTTAACTCAGCCGTATACTCGTTATTTTCCTCATATACGTAAATCGGAGGCAAAATTTTAAGGTCAGCCTTACCACCTTTAATACCTTCAATTAGAAGTGTATTTGCTTCCTTTCCCATTTTTGGGTAGACAAACTGAATTCTTTTTGGCTCAATACCATTTTTACGCATTGTTGTAACAATATCCAACATACGTCCTGGACGATGAACCATCGCCAATTTTCCACCATGCTTCAAAAGTTGTTTACTTGCATTGATTACTTCTTCTAAATTCGTTTTAATCTCATGTCTCGCTATTGCATAATGCTCATTCATATTCTGTTCAGAAGTCGGAATATCTTGAAAGTATGGTGGATTACATGTAACAACATCTACAAATTCTCTACCTATTTTATCTGGTGCATTTTTTAAATCGTCATGAATCATTGATATTTTTTCATCTAACTTGTTATATTCAATGCTTCTTTTAGCCATATCATACAGTCGCTCTTGTATTTCTACACCTATTATATTTGCTTTAGATCTTCGGTGTAACATCAATGGAATAACTCCATTTCCAGAGCATAAATCAACAATTGTACCTTTTTGGATCGGGACATATGTAAAATTCGATAAAAGAACTGCATCTAACGAAAATGAAAAAACAGATGGACTTTGAATAATCCTCATATCATCGGTTAATAAGTAATCTAAGCGTTCGTCACCTTTAAGCATAATTAGTTCCTTTCAAATTCATACCAATATTATCTTTTAGCATTGCCTAATTGTATAACAATTAACTAGCAATGCATAAAAAGAAGCTATTCCATTTGGAACCTGCGATCTTTACCTTTTTAAACAGCATATTTCATAACTGTTTTCTAAAAAGGTAATCGCTCGCTTCTTCCGGAATAGCCTACCATTACTTTTTATCAAAGAAGGATAAACAAAATAGACAGTCCTCACCATGACGTACGCTTCCATAATGTAGATTACAAATATGGAAACCTTCTTGGTACAATCTTGCTAAATTATCATAGCCTTCCCCAAGATCCTTATCCTTTTGTACCTTTTTCTTCTTTGAATCTTTTATTTGTTCTTTTTCTTCTATACGTTTATTTAGACCTAATCTTTCTCGTAAGTGATCGTTCTCAATTTTCGTATAGTGATTTTCTTCTAGTAGCTCAGCAATATATTGTTTTAAATCGCTAAGCTGTGTTGATAAATCTTGAATTTGTTCTTCCATATTGGAAAGAGATAAGAATATATTCTTCTTGTCCAATCTTACCACCTCTTAATCTGTGGTTTGTATTGACACGACTCCCTCGTGAATTAAATCATCTAGGGTATACTCCACAACGCGTTCTTTTTTGATCAATTCTACCTGAATAACTCGTTCTAAGATGTTCAATCCTACTACTCTTCCAGGACCTTCTGCTGTCTTGATGATATCCTCTAAGTCTGGAAGTTGTTCTTTTGCAGCCTCATACTCGTCATTTTCATATTTTAAGCAGCACATTAACCGGCCACAAAGTCCTGAAATTTTCGCCGGGTTAAGAGAAAGGTTTTGATCTTTAGCCATTTTAATGGATACTGGTTCAAAATCACCTAAGAATGTTGAACAACACAACATTCTACCGCAAGGCCCAATCCCACCGAGCATTTTAGCTTCATCACGTACTCCTATTTGTCTTAATTCAATACGAGTACGGAATACTGCAGCTAAATCCTTTACTAATTCCCTAAAGTCTATTCTACCATCTGCTGTAAAATAAAAGATGACTTTATTTCGGTCAAATGTATATTCGACATCAACTAACTTCATGTCTAGTTCATGTTGCATAACTTTACTAGAACAAACTTCATAAGCTTCTTTGGCTGATTGTTTATTCTCTTCAACAATCATACGATCATGCTCATCAGCTAATCGCATAACTTTTTTTAACGGAAGGACTACGTCATTTTCTCCGACCCTTTTATTTGGTACAACTACTTTTCCAAATTCAATCCCTCTCACCGTCTCAACGATGACAAAAGTATCTTTAGGGATTGCTAATCCATTTGGGTCGAAATAATAGATTTTACCAGCTTTTTTAAAACGTACTCCGACTACTTCGTACACAATCTACAATCCCTCCTGTAGTTCTATAATCATTTGCTCTAAAACCATTAACATATTTGCGTTGGATGTTAATCGCTTTTTAGCAAAAAGGATGATTTCTAAACAAGTGGTTATTTTCTCTAATGAAATACGATTTAATGCTTGTCTCATTAATGGTTCTTCATTTTTAAAAACAACATTTTGATCTTGCTCAGCATATATATATAGCATATCTTTAAAGGCTAATACAAGCATATCAAGCATCATTTGTAACTGTTCCTTCGTATCAAAATGACGAGAAACATTTTGTTGTATGACTAGAAGACTATCTTTTTTTGTTGTTAATAATGCTTCATATAATTCTATCACTAAATCTCTAGCTTGTGCAAACCATTCTTCTTCAGCAATTTGAAGTGCGACTGCCTCACTATTTGTTAATCTTGCTAATAATGGTACTAAGTTTGACTGGAGCTCGATATTAACTAAATGTTCTTCAAAGTATTTTGTTGGTAATGGATTAAAATGGATAGATTGACAGCGAGACTGTATCGTTGGCAAAATTTGTTGTACTTGTTCAGTTAATAAAAATGCAGTTGTAATTGAGACTGGCTCTTCCAAAAATTTCAATAAAGAATTAGCTGCATTTGTCGTCATTCGATCAGCATGATCTATTATATAAATTTTACGATTCGATTCAACAGCTGTTTTAGAGAATTCTTCTTGTAATTGTTGAATTTGATGTTTCTTTATTGAGGCTTCTTCGGGCTCAATTACATAAACATTTGGGTGATTACCAGAATCGACACGCTTACAATTACGACAAGTTCCACAAGGTGTAGCGCTACTTACATTCTCACATAGTAATACTTTTGTGTAGTATAATGCAAGTTCGCGTTTACCAGTTCCTCTTGGGCCTTCAAATAAGTAAGCATGAGCTACCCTGTTCTTAATTACTGCATTTTTTAACATTTTTGTGGCAACTGGCTGACGCTCGCTTAGTTTCTCCCAAGATGTTTTCATGTTTACACCTACTCATATCTATAAATTAATCAATGATGTTTTTAAATTGTATCGTTTTTTAATCGTTTTATAAATTACTTCAGCTTAACTTTCGGGCCTTCATTTATCTATTGATGCAAGTAATTTTCAGTTAAGTTCCGAATGTATTCTTACTCCTATTATACCAGTTCCGTCATGTTATTGTTCATGTAATCAATTTTTGTAAATAATTAAATTTCTTCTATTTTTTCTAAAATGACTTTTAAAGTATCATTAAATACTTGATTGACCTGATTTGATGCATCAATTCGTTTAAAACGCCATGGCTCTCTCTTCATGATCTCAACATATCCACTTTGAACTTTTAAATGAAAATCAAGTTCTTCTAAATCCAGTCGATTGATTTCTCTCTCATCTGCTTGGTGAACTCTATTCAGTCCAACTTTAGGGTCTAAATCAAAGTAAATTGTTAAATCAGGCATTAAACCATCGATCGCAAACTGATTGATATTATAAATTTCATCTATTCCGATTCCTCTACCGACACCTTGATATGCAAGCGAGCTATCCACAAATCGATCACACAACACTATTTTTCCTTCTGCCAATGCAGGGATTACTTTCTCTGCTAAATGCTGTCTCCTTGCTGCAGCATAAAGTAGTGCCTCCGTACGCTTGTCCATTTCAATATTCTCTGTGTCTAATATAATATTTCTTATATTTTCAGCGATCCGTATACCACCTGGTTCGCGAGTGGATATAAAATTTACACTTCTTTTACGAAGTTCTTCTGATACCATATTAATAATTGTTGTCTTCCCTGCACCCTCTGGTCCTTCAAATGTAATGAATAAAGATTTCAAGTGTGTTTCCTCCTAAATCAATACTTCAATTTGTAAATTTTTATCTTCAATCAAATTTTGAATCGTCATTCCATATTGATATACATCATGAATATAATCAACATGCTTAGTAGTAATTAGTTCACCTTTTAGTAAAATAGGAATTCCTGGTGGATAAGGAACAATATTTTCTGCAGAGATTTCTCCTACCGAATCTACCAAATCTTTTACCAACTTCCTTTTTTTCTTTAAGTCAGCGTAACTATGTAAAACTGTACTCGTAAAATTAGGTACGTTAAGCTTAGGTTGTTTATTTTCAATATAACCCATCGATTCAGTTGCTTTTTTTATACGATTAATAAGGTCATTAAAATCCAATCTTTCATCTAGCGGAAGGATGAACAGAACATGTCCCCAATCTGATAGTTCAGAATAGATTCCCTCATTTTCAAATATTTCCTGTAATTGCTTTCCTGTATGTCCTTTTTTACTTTTTACGATTACTTTTAGTAAATCTTGTGAATAGTTTATATGACTTGATGTAACAATTTGTATACTACATAAATCATTAACTTCATTAATAAATTCGGCAATTTTCTTTTGAAGTATTTTCACTTTATCATTAGAAAATGTTTCGACAAAACTCCTTGCGTAATCTAAGGAAGCCATAATTGGATAAGAAGGACTGCTGCTTTGTAGCATTCTCAGCATTTCTCTTACTTTATCTTTGCAAACAAGTTTTGATGTTATATGTAAATATGAACCCATTGTCATTGCAGGCAACGTTTTATGAGCTGATTGTATGACGATATCGGCACCCATAGAGAGCGCATCATTTGGAAAAGGATCTCCAATTATAAAATGTGTTCCATGTGCCTCATCCACAATCGTTGGGATCTCCATGCTATGTGCGAACTCAATTATATTTTTTAAATTCTGAGACATTCCATAGTAATTAGGATTAGTTAAAATTATTGCTTTTGCTTTTGGATAATTTTTTATTACATTCATCGTTTGCTCACTGTTTACCCCAAGTGGCTGTCCTAACTCTTCATCAATATCTAATGGTAAGAATATAGGCTTCGCTCCAGCAAGTAAAAGACCATGAAAAATTGACTTATGACAATTGCGTTGTACCAATACTTCGTCATTTTCGCCACATAACGCTAAAATTGCAGCTAGGTTACCAACAGTTGATCCATTTACTAAAAAGAAACTTTCTTCTGCATTGTATACTTTCGCTAACATTTTTTGAGCCTCACTGATTACTTCTGAAGGGTAATGTAAGTCATCTAAGCCATTTAATTCCGTCACATCATAATTTAATATATTTGGTAATCCTAATTCATTTATAAAAGTGTGCTTTCCATTCTTATGACCTGGAACATGTAGAGATATTGTTTTTTTATTTACAAACTGTTTCAGTGTATTTAGTAATGGCATTTTAATCATCAATAACGCTTCCTTTAATTTACGCAATTTATTTGTATGTATCGTTATACTAGTATATTTTTTTGTTAACCTTTAAATTAAACATTCCAAACATACTTTCCGACATTTTATACAACTACCTAATTCGAAATCCAATATTTTATAGAAAATATAAAAACCGATTATATTTACAAGTTCTCTCCATTACTTAAAGGCTCAGTCACTAAAGGGGTGACCAAACAGTAATAAATTATGGCAGAGGTACCTGTATATAGAATCGGTCCTTCACTTTATATCTTATTTTAACTTACAAAAACTTATTAGACTACTACTATTAGTCTATTACGTTTACGCCAATCTCTAATTCGCAATTTCTTCTTTCACCGTACTAATACATCTTAACTTCTCTACAAAGGAATTGTATATAGGTGCGTCTGTTTCAGTTTTTACGATTTTCTTTTCACACTCTTCACATACGAATGCTTCAATAATATGAATGCCATGTTCCTTTTTCTCTTCACAAACTATACATTTCGATAAACCATTCACCTTTATTCCTCCTCTAAGTGTTTTTCTGAGTGCAATTTACGATTGATTAAACAATTTTGTTTATTATTTAGTTTTGCAAATTAAAAACTTTTTATACAATTTAGGGCCTATTTTTTTTAAATATATGAAAATAGTTCTAATTTTGTGCTCTATATTTTAAATATTTTTTTCTAACATGATACTACTTTCCTACTTTGATCTTATTTTTGTTCCTTTTAACTACTATAAAAGGACTGCAATTCGTTTGTAGTCTCAGACTAGCCGTCAAAACGCCTGTTTTTCTTTACTTTGCCTGCCTTCCTGTGCGGTGCTCATTACCATATAAGGTATAAACCCAGTGCCACGAAAGAACTGCTCCAATGCCTTTAAATAAAGTATCAAATTAGCTTTGTTTAGATACATTGATCAAGTTTCACATAATTTTACTTTGATTCATTAAATTTATTTATGTTTGTAAATACAAAAAAACATCAGCCTAATAGCTGATGTTTTTGGTTACCAGGCGACGTTCTACTCTCACAGGGGGAAACCCCCCACTACCATCGACTCTGTAGAGCTTAACTGCCGTGTTCGGTATGGGAA
>NZ_NTZO01000062.1 GCF_002559405.1 Bacillus sp. AFS001701
TGAGCTAATGGCTCGTAATATAAAGATATTACAAGTATAACTAAATACCAAATATTTTTAAACCAACTTACTGTCTACACGATCGCGTCTAAGATAAAAGCAAATCCCCATACCTTAAACATATTAATAAAAAAACTAAAATGGCTGGGCTACCTGGATTCGAACCAGGGCATGACGGAATCAAAATCCGTTGCCTTACCGCTTGGCTATAGCCCATTGATTTAGCACCATGAATTAACTCCTCCGAGTTAACATCATGAACTTACACCGCAGGATTTTTTTTATGTTGTATTGCCCTTACCCCTCGAATCAACTCCTCAAGATAAAAAACAATCCGACATTTCAATACTAACTCCAAAAACCCACTCTTACTATTTTTCTCCAGATAAAGAAAAAAATACTACAATTTGTAGTAAATAATGGCGGTCCCGACCGGGATCGAACCGGCGATCTCCTGCGTGACAGGCAGGCATGTTAACCGCTACACCACGGGACCATATGTAGTTAATGGTGGAGGATGACGGGCTCGAACCGCCGACCCCCTGCTTGTAAGGCAGGTGCTCTCCCAGCTGAGCTAATCCTCCAGGATAAAAATGGTGACCCGTACGGGACTCGAACCCGTGTTACCGCCGTGAAAGGGCGGTGTCTTAACCGCTTGACCAACGGGCCTAATATATGGCAGAGAAGAAGGGATTCGAACCCTCGCACCGCGTAAACGATCTACACCCTTAGCAGGGGCGCCCCTTGAGCCACTTGGGTACTTCTCTATAATAATGGCTCCGCAGGTAGGGTTCGAACCTACGACCACTCGGTTAACAGCCGAGTGCTCTACCACTGAGCTACTGCGGAAAAATACTAATCTTTTCATCAAGTGCTAAAACGTGATGACAAGTATTAATATAAACTAAATGCATATTAGATGTCAACACTATTTATGATAGTTTTAATGGACTTTTGCATAATCCACATACATAGCGTTTTATGTCCACTTTTCTTTTTCTTAAGAAAGCATGCCCACACCCTGAACATCTATATTTATACTTATAAGAATGCGTTGTTTTTTTTATTGAATTTAGTGGTTTACAATACCTAGGAGCACCTACCTTTTTTAATAGCTCTTTAAAATCTCTATCTTCGTGCTTATATCCTTTCTTCATAATATGAAGGTGATAATGACATAGCTCGTGTAATATGATCCCCTTTAACTCTTCGATTCCGTGTTCTTCAAAATAAAACTTATTTAATTCGATATTACTTGTTTTTAATAAATACCTACCACCAGTTGTCCTCAATCTAGTATTGAAAGAAGCTTGGTGGAGAAATGGTCGTTCGAAATAAGTGATTGATAGTTCTTCAACCAGTTTTTGTATCTCCTCATTATCCATTTATGAATCGCCATCCTTTATTTCTTCTTTTATTATAACTGAACAACTCACAAATTCTTGGGTATGCGCATACATTAAACTTACAAATGAGAATTTCAAAAGATCTTATTAGTACGATTTATGCTAAATGGGCTGCTCTTAGTAAATCTCTCTACAACGGCGTAATTTTTACTATCAAAATGAACAATACAGTTATCCTTTTAATACAATGTATCGGAAGGTTACCCCTCACTCATTTATTTCATCGCCCATCCTCAAAAAAGATGGGCGAAGATTTTTAAGTTGGAGGTTTTCATCATGGTAATGCCTAGTTGGCTTAAAACTCAAATGCAAAAAGCATTTTATGAAAAAAACCGTTATCAAATTAAATTATTGAATCAATGTTGGTTTTATTATCAAAAAATCAAGCTTTGATGATTTCTTTCGATTCAATTGGTAACATAGATAAACCTACTCTTTGTTTCTTTTGGTCTACTTCAGCAATCCATACTTTTACTACTTGACCAACCGATACAACATCAAGCGGATGCTTAATAAATTTGCTACTCATTCTAGAAATATGAACAAGGCCATCATTCTTTAGCCCGATATCAACAAACGCACCAAAATCGACTACGTTTCTTACTGTTCCTTCAAGTTCCATCCCTATTTTTAGGTCTTCAATTTGAAGAACATCTTGGCGAAGGATTGGTGCAGCTAATTCATCTCGTAAATCTCTTTCAGGTTGCATTAATGATGCTAAAATATCTTTTAGCGTAATTTCACCAATATCTAGTTGTTCTGATACTTCTTTTAAATTAATCGTTTTTAACTGTTCTTTCAATTCATTTGAACCAATTTGGCTCGTTGAGAAATTTAATTGCTTTAATAATTTTTTTACTTGCACGTAGCTCTCCGGATGAATACTTGTTCGGTCTAAAGGCTCATCTCCTTCAAGAACACGTAAAAATCCAATACATTGCTCATATGTTTTAGCGCCTAATCTCGGTATTGTTTTAAGCTCTTTTCGGTTTGTAATTTTCCCTTTTTCGTCACGGTAATTAACAATATTTTTCGCTACTGTTTTGGACAAACCTGATACGTATTGAAGTAGTGAAACTGATGCTGTATTTACATTTACACCTACTTGGTTAACAGATGTTTCAACGACAAATGATAATGATTCATTTAAGCTCTTTTGTGATACATCGTGTTGATATAATCCTACCCCAACAGATTTCGGATCAATTTTTACTAGTTCTGCTAACGGATCTTGAAGTCGTCTTGCAATTGATACTGCGCTTCGTTCCTCAACTTGGAAATTTGGGAACTCTTCTCTTGCTAGCTCAGATGCTGAATAAACACTTGCGCCAGCTTCATTTACAATTACATAGTAAGTATTATTTTTCATTTCTTTTAAAATTCCAGATATAAACAGCTCTGTTTCTCTCGAAGCCGTACCATTTCCAATTGCGATCATTTCTATTTTATATTTGAAAAGAATATCTTTAATTTTTGTAATTGCTTGTTCTCTTTTATTTCTTTGAACCTCTTCTCTTTCTCCTCTGAAAGGATGAGGGTAAATCACATCTATTTTGAGCACTTTGCCCGTCTCATCTACTACTGCTAATTTACAACCTGTACGAAATGCAGGATCTACTCCTAGTACGATTTTCCCTTTTAATGGTGGTTGCAATAATAATGAACGCAAGTTTTCTGAGAAAATATTAATCGCGTGTGAATCAGCTTTTTCGGATAATTCTTTACGAATCTCTCTTTCAATTGAAGGCTGAATTAATCTTTTATATGCATCTTCAACGACTTCCATTAAGATTGGTCGTACAAAAGTGTCCTTTGTAATAACCCTTTTTTCTAAATATAAAATAATCTCATCATAAGGAGATTGAATTGCAACTTTTAAAATATCTTCTTTTTCTGCACGATTCATTGCTAGTATTCTATGTGGAACAATCTTTGAAATTGGTTCAGAGTACTCGTAATACATTTCGTATACTTTTTTCTCGTCTTTTTCGGAGTCTTTTACCGTACTGTCAATCGTTCCTTTTTTGAAGGTAACTTCACGAATCCACTTGCGATAAGTAGCATCGTCTGCAATCCATTCCGCAATTATATCTTTTCCACCTTGAATAACTTCATCAACTGTATTAACTTCTAGTTCAACATTTATGTATTTTAACGCTTCATCCGCAAGTGAACCTTCATTTGGCATTGAAAATAACCATTCTGCAAAAGGTTCTAACCCTTTATCTTTTGCTACTGTAGCACGAGTTCTTCTTTTTTCTTTATATGGTCGGTATAAATCTTCAACTTCTTGTAGCTTTGTAGCTAATGTAATACTTTTACGTAAGTCATCAGTCAGTTTCCCTTTTTCCTCAATTAAACGGATTACTTCATCTTTTCTCGTTTGAAGATTTACAGCATACTCATATTTTTCTAAAATTGAATGAATTTGCACCTCATCAAGAGAACCCGTTTTTTCTTTTCGATACCTGGCAATAAAGGGAATCGTATTTCCTTCTTCCTTTAATTCAATTACGGTAGCTACTTGTTTTGTAGTAATCGATAAATCAGATGCAATTTTATTAATCAATTGTTGTGACAAAATTAACGCCTCCAATTTTTGGGAATTTTAAAGGACCTAAAATAACCCTTTCAAGACGAAAGGGTTACAAAACAATTTATTCTAATCTATGTAGGTAAAGCTGCTATAAAAGCAACTTTAAAAATCAACAAGTCCTAAACTGATTTGCAACGCTTCGTCAACCTGATCCATCATCTCATCATCAAGATGTGTTATCTTATCGGTTAATCGTTGTTTGTCAATCGTTCGAATTTGTTCTAGTAGTATAACCGAATCACGTTCAAATCCATATTTTTTAGCATCGATTTCAACATGTGTTGGAAGCTTTGCTTTTTGGATTTGTGCTGTAATCGCAGCGACTATAACGGTAGGACTAAAACGATTACCGATATCATTTTGTATTATGAGAACCGGACGAACTCCACCTTGTTCTGAGCCAACTACAGGGGAAAGGTCTGCAAAATATACGTCGCCACGTTTTACTATCAAGTGATTACCCCCCGCTAACTAAGCGCTCCACTTTAGAATCCGCTTCAGACTCAGCATAGAATGACTCAGAAGATATTAATAAGTTGATTTTAGCCATTTCCATGTATCCACGTCGCATTTGTTCGCGACTTTGGCGTCTTTTACGATCTTTTAAAAACATCTTAGTCGCTTGATAAATATACTCATTTCGATTACCGTTTTCTTGCTTTACTAATCCATCTAGTTCGCTTACTACATGTTTTGGTAAACGTACTGTTATTTCAGTTGTCGCATTTAGTTCGGACAAGTTTCAGCACCTCCAGAATCAACTATTACCCATATATCTCCCTATACTACATCATACCATTATTTTCAGTGATTGGAAAGACACATATCTTCGTTTATCTTAACCAAATAACAGTGTTTCATACTTTAATACATAAATTACAATTAATCTAATACTAGATAATTACTTATGGACTTAATATTTCCATTCTTTTTATATACCCTTGGTACTCTATGATTTATAAGGCAAGTTACTTCATAATTGATGGTATTCATATGTGTAGCGACTTCCTCAGCCGTTACTGCTCCATCCTTACTTTCTCCTATTAAAGTCACTTTTGTACCAACAGGATAATGTTTAGAAAGCTTGATCATACACTGATCCATACAAACTCTACCAACGATTTCTGCCTTTTCACCTTCAACCAACACAGAAAATCCTTGCATATCTCTAAGCCAGCCATCTGCATACCCAACTGGTAACGTCGCAATCCACTCCGAATCAGAAGTAAAATACGTTGCACCATAACTTACACCACTGTTAGCTGGTAATTGCTTAATATGAGTGATTTTCGTATAAAGCGATAGTGCTGGTTTTAAAGTAAATGGTAACATTGGTTTTATTTCTAAAGATGGAGTTAAACCATACATGATAATACCAACACGTACAGTATTAAATAAGTTTGTTTCTAATGCAGCCGCTGCACTATTTGCACAATGAATTAACTCTGGAGAGAATCCACTGCTCTTAACCCATTCTATACATTCATAAAATTTATCTACTTGCTCATTAAAATAGGATCTATTTAGCTCATCAGCAGTAGCAAAATGTGTAAATAAACCTTCCAGTATAATTGATGGATTTTTTCGTAAGATCGATGCAGCTTGCTCCCATTCAGATTTTGTTTTTAGGCCTAATCTCCCCATCCCAGTATCAAATTTAATATGAATCATTGTACGATCTGTGCTTTTTAGATTTTTAGTAATACCTTCTAACCAATCAACATTATATGCCGTTAAAGTTAATTTATTCTTGATTGCAACGTTAATATCCTCTGGTCTAGTTGCTCCTAACACTAATATCGGCGCCTCTATACCCGCATTGCGCAGAAAAATCCCTTCATCAATAAAAGCAACTAATAATCTTGTTGCTCCAGACTTCAATGCTTGTTTCGCTACTTCAACGTAACCATGTCCATATGCATTCGCTTTTAAAGCTACATATATTTCTTGATGATTAGGGTAAAGCGATACAATATTTTTGATGTTTTCCTCAATTGCATCTAAATCTACTTCTACCCAAGTGTCGCGATAAAATGATGTTTCTGTCATGAACTACACTTCCTTATCGATTTACCCATTACTCTTTTTTTATATTTGTAAAATTATTTGCTTATTTTACTATAAATGTCAACCAATATACTACTCATTTAT
>NZ_NTZO01000063.1 GCF_002559405.1 Bacillus sp. AFS001701
TTTTAATAATGAGTATTTTGACAAATATTCGAACTACCTTAAGCTTTCTTATCGACTTTCTTCTTCATACAACTTGTTAAATAGTTAAAAATCGACTTATAAAATCATTTATTTTTTGGCATTTATCAACTGTTTATGGATTTTGACATGTTTGTATAAAAATATTTGTTCTAAAATATCTTGCCGATATACTTAACGATTAAAGAATTTACCGAATTCTTCTATAGACATAATCAAGAAAAAGATATAAAAAAACACCATCTTTTAGCGAAAGTCGATGTTTTTAAAATTTATTTTTCCCCTCTAAAAACATAAAAACCACTCTCCTATTGGTTAATTCCAACAGATAAGTGGTTTAAATTAGTAAAATGATTCATGATTTAAATAATTACAAATTCTTGATAAAGGATTCACTTTAAAGAGCTGTTTCCTGAAAGAATATGTTCAATATTTATTTCAAAACAAGCTATAAAGCCTTATATTTTAAAAGGATTTATTATTTTGTTTGGTTATTCATAGCCTTCATCATTTGGTTAATTTTCTTTTGTGAAGGTTTTTGTCCCATTTGAGCCATCATTACTTTTAACATTTGTTCATTAATTGGTGGATTTTTCTTTAGGTAGTTCATTGTATATTGACGAGCTATGAAAAATCCAATCGCTACACCTGCAATTAATGCTAAGATGCCGACTAGAAAGTATACCCACATTTTATTGCTTCCTCCTTAAAATCATCTAGAAACAATTTTACTAAAACTAACCAGTTTATACAAGAGCAAACTGCAATTTAATCGTTTAAATATACTTTTGATAGGCGATAGGTCTTAGCCAGCCAAAGCGCTGATCCTTCACATCAATTGCAATGAATGTTGAACGAAATTTTCTTAATAGCTCAAAGAATATTGTTTCTGCCTCTAATGATCCTTCTGCATATAAAATTAGTTCGTGAGGATAAAGTTTTAGCTGTGCTTTTGCACCATCAACAAGTTCGAGAAGATACTCTCCAGTTTCCTCATAAAAGTAGATCTGTTGAGAATCAAATTTGCGAATAAATGTATGTAGCTCGAATAATGGTATTGGTTCTGTTATATATTCTAATTGTTTTTCGATTATTTTCCTTAGTTCAATAGTTGAGTAATAATACTCATATACTAGTTGATATATTTTATGCTCTTTCCCATAAAATTCTATAGACAGTGGTTCTCGAATTAAAAAAATTTTATATTCCCTCATATCTTGTCCACTCCCAACAACTATCTGTAAGGAAGATTATATAAAATTCCATTCAAAATATTTGTCATTTTTAAGGAGTGAAAATCAACTAGTTTTGTCGAAAAATCTTTAATAAAGTATTATATTGAAAAAAGGTTTAGGAAATAGGAAAAGAATTTAAAATCCTTTCCCTATTTTTCCTATCTTTACCTTTTATTGTAATACTTTTTTTGCTGCTGAAACGACATGATCAACAGTAAATCCGAATTTCTCCATTAATAAGTTACCTGGAGCAGATGCACCAAATGTATCGATTGAGATAACTTCTCCATCTAATCCTACATATTTATGCCAGCCGAATGAAGAACCCATTTCTACCGCTACTCGTTTCGTAACTTCTTTTGGTAATACTGATTGTTTATATTCGTCAGATTGCTTTTCAAATAAGTCCATTGAAGGCATCGAAACAACCGATGCAGAAATTCCTTCTGCGGCTAATTTTTCTTGTGCTCCAACTGCTAATTGTACTTCACTACCTGCAGCAATTAATACCACATCAATTTTATCTTGTTTCGCAGGAGAAAGAACGTAAGCACCTTTAGAAACTTTATTATAAATATCAGTAGTAGTCCCCTCTAAAGTTGGTAAATCTTGACGAGACAAGACTAACATTGTAGGTGCGTCTTTAGCTTCTACTGCCACTTTCCATGCTGCTGAGCTTTCATTTCCGTCAGCTGGACGAATTACATTCAGATTAGGCATTGATCTGAATGCTGCTAGTTGCTCAACTGGTTCATGTGTAGGTCCATCTTCACCAACTGCGATACTATCATGTGTAAATACATAAGTAACTGGTAAATTCATTAAAGCTGCTAAGCGAATTGCTGGTTTTAAGTAATCAGAGAAAACAAAGAATGTCGCGCCAAACGCATGCACTCCACCATGTAGAGCCATACCATTTAAGGCTGCACCCATTGCAAATTCACGTACACCGAACCAAATATTACGTCCATCGTAGCTTTCTCTCGTAAAGTCACCTTTACCATTCATATACGTTTTGTTAGATCCAGCTAAGTCAGCAGATCCACCAAAGAAACTAGGTAATAC
Organism: Bacillus sp. AFS001701; assembly: GCF_002559405.1. Lineage (GTDB taxonomy): Bacteria > Bacillota > Bacilli > Bacillales > Bacillaceae_G > Gottfriedia. Next base: position 2,319 of record NZ_NTZO01000063.1, read on the forward strand.
GTTTGCAATAGCGTTAATTGCTTCACCTGAAGATGAACGAGTCGCAATTTTTTTACCTACTTCATATTTAGGTAATGCTGTTTCTAAATCTACAGTAATATTACCTTCAATCGCATTCTTCAATTGAGCAGCTAATTCAGGATATTTTTCTTCGTATTTTGCAAATGTAGCATCCCATTCTGCTTCTTTCTTTGCACCAGCTTCAACGATTACTTTATTAAAATGTGCATACACTTCTTCTGGAACGTGGAATGCATTTTCATAACCCCAAGCATAGGCTTGTTTCGTTAAAACCGTTTCTTCTTTTCCTAATGGCTCACCGTGAGATTTTGATTTACCAGATTTATTCGGAGAACCGTAACCGATTGTTGTTTTTACTTCGATTAAAGTTGGTTTTGATAATTCTTCTTGAGCTTTTTGGATCGCTGCAGTAATTTCATCTAAGTTATTACCATCTTCTACTCGGATAACTTGCCATCCATAAGCTTTAAAGCGGTCTTCTACACTTTCAGAGAATGAACGATTTAATTCTCCGTCTAATGAAATATCATTTGAATCATAAAGAACTACTAAGCGCCCTAATTGTAAATGTCCTGCTAATGAAGCTGCCTCTGCAGAAACACCTTCCATTAAATCTCCATCACCACAAATTGAGTATGTAAAGTGGTCAACTACATTTAAATCCTCTTTATTATATGTACCTGCTAAATGACGCTCTGCTAAAGCCATCCCAACAGCCATCGCAATACCTTGTCCTAGTGGACCTGTTGTAGCTTCAACACCGTGTGTATGTCCAAATTCAGGATGTCCTGGTGTGTTGCTTCCCCATTGACGGAAGTTTTTAATATCTTCAATTGACACTTCGTAGCCTGATAAATGTAACATGCTATATAGTAACATTGAACCATGGCCTGCTGATAACACAAATCGGTCTCTGTTAAACCATTTTGAATTTTTGGGGTTATGATTCATAAATTTTGCAAATAATGCATATGCCATCGGTGCAGCACCCATTGGCATTCCTGGATGACCAGAATTAGATTTCTCGATTGCATCAATTGATAATGTACGAATCGTATTAATTGCTAATTGTTCAATATTATTAGACATAAATTTCGCTCCTTTAGCTTATTCATAGATATTATCATATAATTTACCATGATTTATTACAATAACTAACACTAAGTTTTGACATTTTTAACAAATTCTTACCAAGAAATAGAAAAAAGCAGAATATTCTTCTGCTTTTTCAGTTATTTTTAACAAAATACGAAATTTTATATTGTAAAATTTTTTTAATGTAAGTTTTTTTTACGCATTGCTTTTTCATATTTTAACTTTGCAGGTGTAATATCATTCCCTTTTTCGTCAACAATTTTAATTGAAGTTAATTCATCGACCATACGAGAACGGAAGTCTGCTAAATATTCTTTTCTTAATTGGTCTTGTTCAACTTTCTCTTCCGGACTTAAACCTACTTCTTTTGACTTTTTTGATAATTCATTTATTCTATCTAAAGTTTTTTTAGTAACCATTCGTAACCTCTCCTTTATTTGTATCTTATCTATTCATTGTTAGTTCCATCACTTTGATAATCAGACGATTAATTGTTCTTTCTTTGCGAGAAAGTCTGACGTCAAGCTGTTTTACCGCTGGTGTAAATAGCACCACGCTTAGCAGGCTATTCTACAAAAAAAGCGGTCGTTAGTCAGAGTCTGAAATTCTATTCAATGTATCTCATCTTACAATAAATTGCCTTAGCTTTCAATATTGGAGATTTCTTTCATCTGTTCATTATACCTTCTATTGACAGTTGCCTTTGACTGTTCTATCCAAATCCTTTTAAGGTAGCTGCAATTTCTTCATATGTAAGACCGTTTTGACGTAATCTTACAATTTGTGAAATCGGTAATTCCAACTTATCTCTACACCTGCGTTTAAACTACCTTCCAAGTTTTTTTGAGGCTTATACCCGTTTTCAACAGCCTTTTTCATACCTCTTTTTATTTTCACAGTTTAGCTATTTATAAAAAGTATTGTTAATAAACAAAACCCTTACTATATTTTTAGAAACAATCTATTAATTAATTTCAAATTCTCAATTGATTTATTGAATAAAGTCACTATTTAAAAATATATTTACTTGTTAATAAATAAAATAAGACCACTTTATTTTTATAGACAAACTTAAATATTATGAGTAAAGATTGTAAGGAAGAATGTACATTCTTTATAAGGGGACAAAGCCCCCTTGTAAGGATAGAACACCACAGACCGATAGTTCGAGGACCTAAAGGGATTTTAAAAGAGTTAATATTAAATAAAAATATTACAATGAACACAACAACTAAACTTAGCTCGCAAAATAACGCTCATATTCGTTAAAACTATACTCATACCATTCGATCGATTTGTCGGCCCTACAAAAGAGCTCTGACACTATAAAATAGTCAGAGCTTATCTAATTAATTCGTAGTATTTAATTCGTGTTTCTGTTTATTGGAATAAACGGTTATAAAGATAAATGATGCGACTAAGAAAATGAAAAGAATGACTCCCACGATTTCGAAATCTAGTTCTGCCCAAGGGTTAAAAAATGTAAATGCCAGATAGAAGGAAACCCCGTATGCCAAGACGACAATCACCCAACCCATTAGTCTTGACGCAGCTTGACCGATTTTGCTGGACTGGTTCACCATTTTATAGACAATCATCGAATCAATTGTATCTGTAATTATCATCCCAAACATAAAAACTAGCCCTAAAAATAAAGGGGTATATTCACTTACATTTCCTGCCGCCAAAGACCAGACGGCGGTTTGACTTACTGTCTCGGCAGCCAAGGCAAACAATGCCCCTACTAAAATAATAAGAAAAGGATTTGTAGTCCCCTTCGCAATTTTTGGAATAAACTTTCCTTTTAGTCCGCTAAGTTGAAACTCTTCTTGATTGTTTCTAGTCCGTAAAAGATTATATGTATTTAACGTTCCAATAAGGAATAAAGAAGAAATCGACACCCATGATGCAATATTATCAAAATAAGCTGGGAATGAAAAATTATCTATCACCATTCCTAAAATACCTGCTGTTAATGCTACCATTCCTCCGTGTCCCAATGAAAATAATGTCCCCACCCAACGTGCAAACGAACTGCCCATTCTCCAATTATAACGGGTTTGTCCATCAATAAAGGCAAGATGATCAGCATCCAACCCATGCCTAAGCCCCAATACAAAAACAAGTAAAAACAATGATACAGTTTCCATTAAAAAATTCCTCCCTATTTTAAACAGTTGCAACATAAAAACTCAATCCTAACTGACAGATTGAGGATTTTTTTAGGACGTGCAAATAGTCGACAAACTAGGGTGTCTGTAATTACCACCCCAAGTATTAAGATGATCCTTTAATACAAGCCTCTTGACTATACACGTTACCCCCTTTTTGAAATCAAACTTTGTGAATTATTCAAATTATTATCTATTCCTTGCTTTCATAATGAAATAAATTTATAGATAAACCCTTGTAAGCGAGTGACATTTCCCTAATTAAGAGTGAAACCACCAATTCACAGTTTGGAAGATTTCCATCTAGTAAAATACCCGCGACCGTTCCACTGTGGGCGACAACGATTCCGCCATTATAGCGATTGGCCAACTCATCTAATAGAGGAAAAACAGGTTTTGGCAATATTTTTTGATTCATCCGTGCACTGAGGGTTGCTGCCTCCCCAATATAAGTTATATTTTTTTCCTTAAACCCTTTTGTAGTCAGATCAAAAGCTTTAATAAATTGCTGTTGATCGTCCTGGCTGTACACTTTCGGAACTTCATTAAATTCTATTGTGTTGATCATACCCCCAAGATCGATACCAACGAGGATGAATGGGGGTAAGGTCCCAAGACTTGCAATCAGCTGACCGTGAATATATTCATAGACCACGACTTCCTCATACATTACCCCATCGGTAGGTTCCACTTTTGCGGCAATCATCGAGATCATTTCATTTGTGAGAGTAATACTATAGCTGTCAGCAATTGCTCTTAATGAAGCAACAATATCCGCCGAACTGCTAGCCATCCCCTTGCCGGCAGGGATATTGGAATGTATTTCGAGATACCCGCCTCCTCTTATTCCAAAAAGTTGGAGTAACGTTTCCCCCGCTTTCTTCGCTTTCATTTTGGAATTTACGACCCTTATCTGTGAAACGGCTGTGTCTGGAACAAATCTAGCCTCACTTCGTAAACTCCGTATGGGCAATGTGATTAAAAACGGACGCTCTTCCATTACACCTTGGACCAATTCTCCAAATGTGCCATTGCAGCTTCCTCTTCCTAGTTTCATTGTTCAGGCTCCTATCCCCCTACTTCATGCTTAGCTCCACTAATATCGAAAGTACCATAAATAACACGACACAAATAATGGATGTAGTTTTCATAACTGTTACTGTAAGTAAAATATCATCTGCTTTGATCTTCCTTAATGGTTCCCCCATCTTTGCCCGTTCAGAGACTTTACCGAAATAATAATTCGTTCCTCCAAGTTGTATCTGAAGCGCTCCTGCGATTGTCGCCTCTGGGTAACCGCTATTTGGACTTGGATGAAGTTTAGCATCGCGTTTCATCATTTTCCAAGCGCCTAGTACATCGAGACGTTTAATCGAACAAGCAAGCAGCATCATTCCAAACGTTAACCGGGCAGGCAAATAGTTTAATAGATCATCTAGTCGGGCCGAGGCCCAGCCTAGGTTTTTATATTTTTCATTCTTATATCCTACCATCGAATCTAACGTATTAACCGCTCGGTACAACATTGCAAGCGGGGCACCCCCGATAAGGGCAAAGCATAACGGTGATATAATGGCATCGACAATGTTTTCGGCTACGGTTTCCACTGCCCCCCTCGAAATTTCACTTTCCTCAAGGTTTTCTGTATCTCGTCCGACAATCATTCCCAGACTTTTTCTTGCGGCCCTTATATCCTGATTTTTCAAGTGTCGGAATACTTCCAACCCTGCATCAGCCAATCCTTTTGTCGCGATGGTCGTTGATATTAACCAGATTTCCGCAATGACAGCAAGAACGTGATTCAACTGATTGAGGCCGTAAAGTAGCAAAGCAACGATTAAATAGCTACCACCAGCAATCAAAATAGGAAATAAGAGTCCTACAAGTTTCAAATACTTTTCCTTTACGGTGAAAAAAAGAATCGCTTTTTCCAAACGACTAATAAACTTCCCAATGATGACCACAGGATGTAGTAGCTTTTTGGGGTCACCAATGATTCGATCAATAAGATAAGCAATAACAATATAAATGGCATGAACTAACATCGAATTCTAAAGTCCTCCTGATTCCTTACTGCTTCACATGTGGCCTCATAACAAGGCAGTTAATTAACAATCCGATTAATGGAAAATAAACAGGACTTTTTTTCCAATCGATTTTTGAAACCTCTATCTTCGGAACGGGAATGCTAGTGAGTAACATCAGGGTTGCTAGGTACGCATTCATTATTTTAGCCTAAGTGGCAGACCGGAAAAGACGATGTAAGCTTCATCTGCTTCGGCTGCTAATAATTGATTGATTTTTCCTAGAACATCCTGAAAAAAAGCCCCAACGGCGATAAGGCGACACCACCTAGACCTACCTCATTAGAAACGACAATCACATGCTGATGATATTCTTGTTTCACCTTAATCCAAAGTTCCACTTCCTCTATTAAACTAGTTTTCTTGTTTTCTTCCTTCAGTTCCTGATCTGTTAACCACTTGCAATGATTGGACAGCCACGAAGAAATACAATCAACTAAAATAACATCGTAGTCTTGATAGACCGTTTGAACGGAAGTGAGTTCGTTCGACTCTTCTAATATGCCCCATTTTTGTTGGACCCCGCTTCATATGGCTATCTATTCTTTTTTCCATTTCTTGATCGGTTTGAACTCCGAACGCAACATAAAGGACTCGGCCTTCATGACTGAATGCCAAGTATTTTCGCAAACACTCTTTCCGGAGCGAATTCCTCCAGTGACATTGATTAGGGGCATGATGGCTCTTTGCTTACTTCAATTAAGGCTTGAATCAAGCATTGATTTTCTTCTTCTGTTCGAATCGCAATCCGAAAATCTTGATCCGTTAGCCCTGGATACATGTTACAGGAACGTATTAAGATTCCTTTATGACCCATGCGCCACTGTAATTCAGTTGCCGTGATGCCAGATGTTATCCTAACTAACAGAAAATTCGCTTGTCCCGGAAAAACCTTCCACCCAAGCTTCTCTTCAATGGCTAGTTTCACATAGCTTCTTTGCTCCTGAATTAGGGTTATCGTTGCTTCCTCGTATACCTTTTCGTTTAGGACCACTTCTCCTGCCAATAGGGCCATTTGGTTGACACTCCAAGTTACTTGTTTCGCCTGTAGCTTTAATATCAGGGTTGGATCGGCCACCAAATACCCCAGCCGGAGACCAGGGATCGCATAGAATTTTGTCATCGAGCGAACCAGGATTACCTGTTTCCAACGTTGCAAATCCTCAAGCAGCGTGATTCGTGTTTTGATTGGAAGAAAATCAATAAATGCCTCGTCTATTATCAAATATGTATTTGTCTTCTTTGCCTGTTCTGCCATCTCGACAAGTTCTTCCTTCGAGTATGTGACACCAGTGGGATTGTTGGGATGTCCAACAAATACAAGATCGGTTTTCGCTATTAATTGAAGGAAATCCGATTGATCAGGCTTAAAATCATTTTCTTCCCTGCCAACCAATGGGTTGATGGTAGCACCAAAAGCTATAGCAAGCTGTTCGTATTCCGAGAAGCAAGGATATACGACTCCCACTGTTTCAGGTTGCAAGCCTAAAATCGCAAGGGCGATACACTCTGCTGCTCCATTTCCTATCAAAATCTGTTTTGGTGAAACGGAGTGTTTTTCCGCTATCTTTTGTTTGAGAACACGATGGGCGGGATCGGGATAATGGACAATCGAATCCAGTTGCTCCTGTATCAACTTAATTACACTAGAAGGTGGACCGAGTGGATTGATATTCGCACTGAAATCTAGCAGCTGCGACGAATCTTTACCAAACAATTGTTGGGCTGTCAGTAAATCGCCACCATGTCCAAATTTTTCAATATAGACCATTAAAACTCAATTCCCTTCACGGCAGGAATTCCTTCGTTATAATAATGCTTAACGGGCCTCATTTCGGTTACTAAATCCGCACAAGCGATGATTTCCTCTTTGGCTGATCGTCCGGTAATCAACAAATGCATCCCCTTAGGGCGCTGCTGAATCAACTCAATTACTTCTGTTAACGGAAGGAGATCGTCTATCAGGAATTTATCAATCGCAAGAGCATTATTTAGTTCATCTAAAATGACAACATCATAGCCGCCAAATTGGACCTTTTCTTTCGTAAAAGACCACGCGGTTTTTAGAGCTTCCCGATGTTCCTCTGGTGTTTTCGTCCACGTAAAGCCGATTCCTGTCTGCACGATTTCAATCCCTAATTTTTCAAACGTAATTTTTTCCCCGTACGTTCGTTCAGGCGATTTAATAAATTGAATCATGAGCACACGTTTTCCCCGGCCTGCGGCACGAACTGCGAGCCCAAGAGCTGCCGTCGTTTTTCCTTTTCCATCACCTGTATATACTAATGTAAGACCGCGCTTTGCTTTGTTTTCAGTTACCTCTTCCATCCGCTTCACTCCTCATTACAGCCAGACTGTCTTTTCTTCAAAGGATGTCCGAGCCGGTACCTTCGCCTTTTTTAATACTTCTGGATCGGGATAACCGATAAACAAATTTCCGATGATTTTCTTGTTTTCGGGTGAGCCAATAAACTCATACATTCGTTGGTCACGTACAAGTCCGACTCCCCTTGTCCGCCAGACCAGACCTAATCCCAATTCTTTAGCGGTAAGCCACATCGAATGGATTGCACAGCATACGGCATATTCATTATCGGCAGATGACTCTTCGTCGTCTGGAACGATGTCAGCGGTAACGACAATATGGACCGGTGTTGTTTTTAGTACCTTTAAGGAGCTTTCGATTAAATTTGGTTTGGTTGGAAAGCGTTCCAGTAGATATTCATGGGCCAACGCTTCATAGCGTTTTTTTGCTTCGCCTTTAATCACATAAAAGCTCCATGGTTCACGCAAACGGTCATTCGGTGCCCATGTCGCTGCTTCTAATAAGGTGTGAATCTTTTGGTCCTCGACCTCTCGAGCCGCATAATCACGGATCGCTCTACGGTTTTTGATTTCCGCTAAAATTGACATCTTAGATCCTCCCTATTCCAACTAATTGTTTTTCTTCTGCTTCTTGAAACCAGCGTATTTTCTCGCGAAGACCGACCACATCACCCACGAGAACAATCGCTGGATGAGTAATCCCGGCTTCTAGGACCCGGACTTCGATATCCTTTAAACTTCCGGTCACCGTTTTCTGCTTGGCCGTGGTCCCCCATTGGATAATGGCGGCTTTCGTATTGGGACTTTTTCCGTTCTCTATTAATCGCGAAACAATATAAGGTAAATTCCCAATTCCCATATAAAAGGCAATCGTATCGATTCCTTGAGCGAGAGCTGACCAATTTAATTGGTCCCCATCCTTTTCCTCACGGCTGTGGCCAGTGACAATCGCGAAGGTGGATGCATAATCGCGGTGGGTCACTGGAATTCCGGCATAAGCAGGCGCTGCAATACCAGCTGTAATACCGGGTACTATTTCATAGTGAATCCCATGTTCTACAAGAATTTCCGCTTCTTCACCGACACGGCCGAAAATGCAAGGATCACCTCCTTTTAATCTTGTGACAGTCTTGCCCTGACTGGCTTTTTCAATTAACAGCTGGTGAATTTGATCTTGAATGATCTGATGTTTCCCCGGCTGTTTTCCACAAAATATCAACTCTGCCTCCGCCTTTGCATACTTCAACAGTTCCTCATTTACTAAGCGGTCATATAAAATCACATCCGCCTGTTGGATACACTCCATCCCGTAAACCGTAATCAGCTTAGGGTCTCCTGGTCCAGCACCAACAAGATACACTTTTCCATTTGTCATCTTCTCGCTCCTTCCTAAATTATTCATTTGAAATTCCAGCCGATGCAAAGGTGGCCATTTCTTTCAGCATTAGGGTCGCTGATTGTAAGATTGGAAAGGCCACTGTTGCCCCACTTCCTTCTCCTAGCCGCAAATCTAAATCAAGTAGTGGCTTCTTGCCTAATAACTGCAGAGCAATTTCATGTCCAGGCTCGACGGAACGATGGCCGACAATCATATACTCCGCTGCTGTCTCACAGATTTCCCTTGCCAAAAGAGCTGCAATCGTGCAAATAAACCCATCTACCAATATTGGAATCCGGTTTTGAGCGGCACAGAGCATTGCACCTGTCATTCCGGCTATTTCCAAACCGCCAATTTTTGCTAAGATATCGAAGGGATCCTTCCGGTCAGGGTTTCTTTCCTTTAGTGCCCTTGTGATGACCTCTTGTTTATGACGAATTTTTTCTTGTGCAATCCCTGTACCTCGGCCGACGAGTACATCGATTTCCTGCCCACTTAAAACCGCTGCAATCGCACTGCTTGACGTCGTATTACCGATCCCCATTTCACCAACAATTAGGCATTTGATTCCCTGCTGAATCATCTGTTCCGCGCGTTCATAGCCAACGGCGATGGCTTGTTCGGCCTCTGCTCTTGTTAATGCATCCTGTTGGCAAAAATTGTTGGTTCCATAGCGAATTTTTCGATTCACAAACCCGTCGGCTTCAATATCTGCTGCCACACCGATATCGACGACTTCAAACATGGCTCCGATTTGCCGGCTAAAAACATTGATGGCCGCACCGCTGTTTAAAAAGTTTTTGACCATTTGCACGGTAACTTCCTGCGGGAAAGCGGACACCCCTTCTTCGACTACACCATGATCAGCGGCAAAAACTATTACACCGGGTGGTGACACGACCGGGAATGCTTCAGATGCTATTTCCGACAGATGAATGGCTAATTCCTCTAATCTTCCCAAACTGCCTGGAGGTTTAGTTAACGTATCGATATACTCACGAACTTGCCTTCCCATTTCTCTGTCAAGAGGCTGGATTCCTGTTATTACGCTATTCATTGGGTGATCTCCTTTTTTTGATAATCCTTCATTAATTGTTCAATGACATCCAGTTTAACGTGTCCCCTTACATGTTCTGCCAGCCGGTCAAATGCTTCTTCCCGCAATTGGTTAAAAGATGGGCGCATGTGGATGGGCTCCAATCCCTTTTTACGGCGGAGCTGATTGAGTAATTCCTCACGAAATTCATCATTATGGAATATCCCATGAAAATAAGTGCCAATGATGGTTTCGTCTGAGGAATGACAACCATCCCATTTTTCATTTGTAAAAATAAGACCTTGGGACGCTCCTGTCGCCACGGTTTCACCCATATGAATCTCGTAACCTGTCACATGAAAGTTTTTTCCGAAAAGATGCAACTTCCCATTTGATAGGATCGTCGTCTTTTCTTTCGTAATGGTAGTTCCAATTGGCAGTAACTGAAGACCTTCGATTTCTTTATGGAGAGACTCGATCGCCAACGGATCCTCAATTTTATCACCGAGCATTTGATAGCCGCCGCAGATCCCAAAAAGAACCGAGTGTTTCTTTTTAAGTAATTCTGCTATTTTTTGAGCGATGCCGCTCTTTCGTAAAAACAGCAAATCTTCAATTGTATTCTTGCTGCCTGGGAGAATGACTATATCTGGATGGTGTAATTGATCCGCTCTCGTTATAAAACGGACATGACAATCCGGCTCAGCAAAAAACGGGTCGACATCTGTGAAATTGGAGATTTTCGGATACTGAATCACTGCGATATCCAATTCTTTTTCAGTATTTTGAGTAGATGTATATTGATTTAAAATCACGGAATCCTCGGCATCAATATTTAGATTCTCCAAGTAAGGAATCACGCCGAGAATGGGTTTTCCTGTATACTCCTCAAACCACGTTAATCCAGATTCTAGCAGGCGGAGATCGCCGCGGAATTTATTGATAATTACACCAATTACACGATCGCGGTCCTCTGGTTCCATCAACTGAAGAGTTCCTACTAAACTAGCAAACACTCCGCCTTTCTCGATATCCCCAATTAAAATCACAGGGGCATCCGCCATTTTGGCGACACGCATATTAACCATTTCCCGGTCATTCAGATTAATCTCAGCCGGACTACCCGCCCCTTCAATGACAATTCGTTCATAATTTTGGGACAAGGTAGACAGTGATTGTTGAATAAGTTCCATACCCGTTTGAAAGAAATCCTGGCGGTACCTTCCTGCTTCCATATTTTTAAATGGTTTACCATGGACGACAATTTGGGATTGGTTATCCCGGTTCGGCTTTAGTAGGATTGGGTTCATATCGGTGGTTGCCTGAATACATGCGGCTTCGGCCTGAACTCCCTGTGCTCTGCCGATTTCTTTTCCATCCACTGTGATATAGGAATTTAACGCCATATTTTGTGATTTAAACGGAACCGTTTTATATCCGTCCTGGACGAAAATCCGGCAAAAGGCGGTCACGACAACACTTTTGCCGACATCCGAATTGGTACCTTGAAACATAATTGGAAGAGCTTTAGTCATTTTGTTTAAACTCCTTACATTTCTTCACCCAATTTTCCACCAGCTCAGGGCATGAACCAAAATGAAAATGGGTATAACCTGCAATTAAATTACCTTTCCGATAGCCCTCCTGCTTAAACCCACGCATTCCTTTCGTTTGGTAGGCCGATTCAAAAACCGTTCTCGGATGAAAGGTGGAGTAGTGAAATTCATGGCCTCTTGCACTTAGGTTTCCCGCTAACAAGAAATTTTCTTCTTCTGCAGTGATTTCCCGGTATCCCAAAGCAGCTAGTTTTGTCTGCATTTTCACCTTCCCAGGAATTATCCCGACCATTTTGTAACTCGTTTCATCGGTTGTTTCCAACGATTCAGTTAAGTACATAAACCCGCCGCATTCCGCCAAGGTTGGCAGTCCTTTTTCAATGGCCGATCGAATCGAGTTGTTTACCTCTGTCTGTTTTGTCAGCTCCTCCACAAATTCCTCTGGGAAACCGCCACCGATATACAAGCCATCGACTTGTTCCGGCAGGCATTCACCTTTTAAAGGAGAGAACTCGATTAGCTCGGCTCCAGCGGCTGCTAACATGTCGAGATTTTCCTGATAGTAAAAATTAAAAGCGGCATCTCGAGCGACTGCAATTTTTACAATTGCCTGCTCCGTTCTTTCAAACTGTGATTCTTTTATGTTTAAACGGGGGGCTTGTGCCAAGTCATATATAGAATCTACATCAACTGTTTCAAGGACTAAATCACCTAGTTGCTCAAAAAATGGATCCAATTCTCCCCGTTCAACGGATGGTATCAACCCTAAATGCCTTTCCGGAATCGAGAGTTCCTCGTTTCTTTTCAAATAGCCAAGGATGGGAATACCGCATTCTTGCTCAATGGCGGTTTGAACGATTTTAAAATGCCCTTCGCTACCCACCCGATTGGCAATCACACCGACAATATTGGCTTCCCTCAGAAACGTTTGAAATCCCTTCACTATGGCAGCCGCACTACGGGCCATGCTGGCACAATTCACGACCAAAATGACCGGACTTTCGGTGACGAGACTGATTTCGGCAGTTGATCCTGTATTATTTAGAGGATTTTTTCCATCAAAGAATCCCATTACTCCCTCGATGACGGAAATATCCGCCCCATTACTAGCACGGTTGACAATTTCTTTAACCATCTCGTGGTTAAGCATCCAGCTGTCAATATTTCTTGACGTTCTCCCCGTGACGGCCGTATGATAAGTCGGGTCGATATAATCTGGACCGCATTTAAAGCCCTGGACGGTGTAGCCCTTTTTCCTTAAAGCAGACATTAGCCCTATTGTCAGCGTCGTTTTTCCGACACCGCTGCCTGTCCCTGCAATCACAAGTCTACGAGTTGACATCCTATTTCCCTCCTCTCTCAATAGGGAATCACCGCTACTGATATGGTGACATTACCTGATTTCTTCTTCATTAACGTTAGATGTTCCGCTGCGCTGTACAATAAAGCAGCCGGCTCACTGACGCCGTATGCACCTGTAAATTTAAAGACCGTTTCAGAAGGATTCTGAAGTTTAATGGAATTCAATTCAGCTGGTGTGTAATAAATAAACTCCCAGTGGTTTTTATTCACCACTTCGAGCAGTCCCGCTTCATCCTTTTTTAAATCAATTGTGCAAACCGCTTTGACACTTTTTTTTGAAAACCCTAATTCCTCAAGTGTTTCGTCGATTATTGCTTCGATTTCCGCTGCAGTGGTCCCACGGTTGCAGCCCAATCCAAGGACGATCACCTTTGGTCGATATAAAACACCATTATGTAAAATCTCCATTTCGTCTTCAGATAAATTCCGATGGGTTACTACTAAGGCAGCATCTGGCTTTGCGGCCAGCGCTTCTTGGATCGATGAATACGGCTGAATATTTCCTGGTAGGGGCCGGTCATATGGCCACCAGTCTTTTTCGCCTGACTCCTGAACCACGGCAATTTTTTCTTCGTTCACAACTGAAGCGCTAACGGGCGTCAGCTTATCAGCCGAGTCCCAGATCCAGCCAAATCGTTTTCCGAACAAATCAACCGCAATCGTTTCCTGTACATCTGAAGCTGTGGTAATAATGGGACGGGCCTGTAGAGTGGCCGCCACTTCTTTCGTTAGTTCATTGGCACCGCCGATATGGCCTGACAGCACGCTGATCACATTTTCGCCCTTATCGTCGATAACGACAACCGCAGGATCTGTTTTCTTATCCTTTAAAATAGGTGCAATCATTCGTACCACGGCTCCAAGGGAAATGATGATGATCAGCCCCTTATAGGCCTCGAAAAGAGAGGGCAGAAGAAGGCGAACGCTTCCGGTAAATATCTGGATGTCCTTGTTCTTCTCATCTCCTCTTTCAAACTTCGCCATATAGTACACATCGGCATTTTGAAACGAATGTCCCAGATTGCGGGCCAGTTCGACCCCATGCTTTGTAATGGCGACAACCGCATAGTCCCCCTTCTGCTGGATGACCGCCCTTTGCGCTTCTTTTAGCTCGATCATTACGATTCCACCCCCCTGCGGAATCCGTGTGTAAACGTTTTGTCATACAGCTTGGAACGATAATCTTGTTCGTGGATGTTTTCATCTAGTGCCCATCCGGCTAAAATCATTGCCTGTTTACGAATCCCATTTACCCGCATATCCTCGTCCAAGTGTTCCAGTGTGGTCCGGACAATTTTTTGATCCGGCCACGACGCTTTATAAACAACTGCAACAGGGGTATCCTTGCTCCAGCCAGCCCCGGTCAATTCCTTGACAAGTTTCTTCGTTAAGGTCGCACTTAAGAAAAGCGAAATCGTGCAATGATGTTTTGCTAAATCCGCCAGCTTTTCAAATTCTGGCACAGGGGTCCTGCCCTCGGCTCTAGTCAGGATCACTGTTTGCGTTAAATCAGGAATCGTCAGCTCAGCTTGAGCGGCCGCAGCGGCAGCAAATACAGAGCTCACACCTGGAACAATCTCTATTTCGATTCCTTTCTTCTTTAACAAGACGATTTGTTCCATAATCGCCCCATAGACAGCCGGATCGCCCGTGTGGACACGAACGACCTTTTTCCCTTGCAGGATTCGGTCGGCCATGACGTCAACCATTTCTTCTAAGTGCATCCCGGCGGTTTTCATTATTTCGGCGGAAGGTTTTGCTTTAGCAATTAAGTCTTCGTTCACAAGAGAATCCGCGTATAGAATGACATCTGCCTCCTGAAGATGCTGAAGACCTTTTACCGTAATTAAATCAGGATCGCCCGGTCCGGCACCAATGATATAAAGCTTCATTTTCTCACCACCATTAGTGTTAAATATTCAAGCTCCGCTCCTTCAAGCTCATCTGCCCTCCAAATAATTTCTTCATTAGATGTTACCTTTGTGACGACAGAAGCCTTGTCAAGCAAATCTAAATCACGTAATACTTCTAGCATTAAATCAATCACTTTTGCTACTTTTATAAAAATGACACAATCATTGTCTTGAATGACTTTTTTCATAGTTTCGTAGTCATCCCGTGCTGGAACAATCGCCACATGTTCATCCCCATCTGCCAATGGAATTCCAAGCCTAGAAGCCGCCCCATTGATGGACGAAATCCCCGGAACAACTTCAATCGGAACTTGCGGATACTTCTCCTGCATCAAACGCATCATATGAATAAACGTACTATATAAAAGAGGGTCCCCTTCAGTTACAAAAGCGACATCCTTTCCCTCCTGCAGCTTCGCCCATACATTTTCCACGGTTTCCGTCCATTTTCTTTCCAATGTGGCTGGATCCTTTGTCATCGGAAAGACAAGTCCCAGCATTTCTTTTTCATTCGGCTGAAAATAGACATCAATGATTCGATGGGCATAACTTTTGCTGCCCTTTTGTTTTTTTGGATAGGCAATCACTGGTGATTCCTTTAATTTACGAAACGCCTTAACGGTAATGAGCTCTGGATCCCCTGGGCCAACTCCAAGGCCGTATAATGTACCTAACATGTTTACTCCCCTTCCTTGCGCCATGCTTCTATTATGTAAATCGGATTTAATGCATCAAATCTTGTCAGATTCAAAATGGGCTTACTTCTGGATATTTGAGCAAGAGTAATGTTCGTCTCATAGCCCCGCTCTTTAAACAAAAGCATCGCTTCTGAAAGATTTTCAATCGTGACAGCATTTAAGACAATGCGCCCACACGCTTTCAAGCGGCTACAGCAAATATCCAAAATGTCTTCCATCCCGCCTGCCGTCCCGCCAATAAAAACCGCATCCGGATCCGGGAAGGTTTCTAATCCCTCTGGTGCTTTTCCATGGACGAGTGTTGCATCCACACGGAACTTTGCTAAATTTTGCTTACAGTTTTCTAGGTCGCCTTCGTTCTTTTCGATAGCAAACACTTGTCCTTCCCTGGCGATTTTCACTGCCTCAATCGCAACAGAACCTGTGCATGTCCCAATATCCCAAACCGTGCTATCTTCTTTTAACCTTAGGGCACTAATGCTTAGTGTGCGAATTTCCTTTTTTGTAATTAAGCCCTTATCTGGTTTACGCTGTAAAAATTCCGAATCGTCAATGCCAATCGGCCAATGTGGGCTTTCCCCCTTTTTCTTAAGAATTACTACATTTAGCGGTGAAAACTCCTCATCTTTCATTTCATCAAGGGTAAACCAGCGGCATCGTTCCTGATCACTGCCAAGGTTCTCTCCCACAAACGCCTCATATTCAGTCATTCCAAAGGAAAGCAAGTACTGAGCGATATTATTTGGGGAATTTTCTGTGTCTGTTAAGATTGCGATTGTTTTTTTCCCATCGACTCGCTGTGCCAGCCCTTTTATACTCCTACCGTGAACACTAGTAAAATAAGCATCCTGCCATCTTTCTTTCATTCTGGCAAAAGCAAGCTGGATTGAACTTATATATGGATAAATATCCAAATCGATTTTAGAAGATAAATAGCTTCCAATTCCATAGAACAACGGGTCTCCGGAAGCTAGAATCACTACGTTTCTCGTCTCCGATTGCAACCGTTCCACTAGAGAATTAAGCCCGCCTTCAATCGCCATTTTTTCGCCTGCGAATTCAGGAAAAAAAGAAAGCTGTCTCTTTCCTCCTATTAATAGTTCACTTTCATTAATCCACTTTTCGTACATCGGGAGCAGACTGACTTTCCCTTCGTCCCCAATGCCGATCATTTTAATTGATGTCACTCTTTCGCACCGCCTTTCCTAACAATTGCCCCTTCATGGTATATAGGGTGGTATCTATGTCGATCCCGCCATTAACTTCCTTTAACGCAGTGAGGCAGCAAAGGTCGCTAAGCATTTCGAAAAATGATAGATGGCCCTGTGCTGTCATCAAATCACCAACCTGTGATGCCGTATTGGCAGTTCGAATTTCCTCGACCAGGGTAGCATCAGCACCGGTACGGCTTGCCACCTCAGCTAAAAAATCAAAATCTATCGGGGCACTTTTCGAGTGGACCATCATGATCCCCATTGCCACTTTTGAGAATTTCCCCATCATGCCGACCATCGAAACTCTCTTTACCCCTTGCTTCTTGCATTGTTTAAGGGTAAACCCGACAAAGTCACCCATTTCAATAAAAGCTTCCTCAGACAGCTCGGGGAATTGCTTCATGGCATTTTTCTCGCTCCGCCCACCTGTTGTAATGACAACGTGCTCGCAGCCACTGGCCTGAGCAACACTAATAGCCTGGATGATACTGGCCTTATAAGCGGCTGTGGAAAAAGGAACGACAATCCCGCGGGTTCCGAGAATAGAAATCCCACCAATTATTCCTAAGCGTCCATTGAGTGTTTTTTTGGCGATTTCTTCACCGGCTGGTACGGAAATGACGATTTTAATGCCTCTTGTAATCCCGAATTCTTTTAATATCCCTTCTGCCGTCTCTCGAATCATCTTGCGGGGAACGGGGTTAATCGCGGCCTCTCCGACAGGAACGGGCAAGCCGTCCTTTGTGACGCGGCCAACCCCAATTCCCCCATCAAGCACGATGCCTGGTTCATCGAGCCATGACACAGTGGAAACAATCAAAGCCCCGTGGGTGGCATCTGGGTCATCCCCCGCGTCTTTAATCGTACTAGCGGTAGCCGATTGGTCCGTTACATCACAGCTTTCGATCTGGAAGGTTGCAAACCGCTTGACGGGCAAGTAAATCGTTGATTCTGTTTGTGGTTCACTCGTAATTAATGCCGTCAGCGCTGCTTTGGTGGTTGCTGTTGCGCAGGCCCCAGTCGTATATCCTTCACGCAGCTTTCCTTTTGGTACTTCCTGCATGGGTTATCCCCGTTCAGCCATAATGGAAATGGCATTTAATGCAGCAACTGTCACGGTACTGCCACCTTTCCTGCCAATATTGGTGATGAATGGGATATCGAGCTTAGCTAGTTCTTCTTTTGACTCAGCAGCAGAAACAAACCCAACAGGCAATCCAATGACAAGACCTGGTTTTGCTTCTCCTTCTTTAATCAGGCGGATAAGTTCGAGTAAGGCGGTTGGGGCATTCCCAATGGCAAAAATACCGCCATCTGCTTCTTTGATTGCCTTCCGCATCGAAATAATCGCCCTTGTTGTATTCAGCCGTTTGGCTTCCTGGATGACATCTGGGTCGGAAATATAGACTTTAATTTCTCCTCCGAATTTTTGAATTCGTGCTTTATTTGCCCCGCTTTGAATCATTTGAACATCTGCAATTACCATTTTCCCGCTCCGAATCGCCCGAATACCGGACTGAATAGCGTCAGGATGGAAGAGGACGCTTTGCCCAAGTTCAAAATCAGCGGATGCATGTATAATACGTTGGACAACTGGATACTGTTCCTCAGTAAAAGGGTGCTCCCCAATTTCTTCATTAATCATTTCAAAACTTCTACCTTCAATCTGTTCCGGTTGGACGGTTAACGGTTTAAATTCGGTACGAAAATCCATTTCTCTCACTCCTGTATTAAAATGATGTTCTGTTGAGACGATTGGTGTGGAACCAATCTTTTTATGTAATTCTGCGATGACATCGATAAAATTAGAATAGACGGTGCCATAATTCAGTTTCGGGCGACCAATAAGAATAACCTCAATCCCCAGTTCCTTGGCGGCTTCCACCTTTTCATCGACCGATCCGACTTTCCCGCTCTCTTTAGTCACCATTAAGGACACGCCATATTGCTTATATAGAGCTTTGTCGAACTCTTTTGAAAATGGGCCCTGAATCGCAATAATATTTTTCTGTGGCAGTCCTAGCTGCTCACATTTTTCCATATTATCCACACGAGGCAGCATCCTGGCGATCAAGCGAATGTCCGGGTTACCTAATAGTTTTTCTGTGAAAATTTGAAGCGTCTTGCTGCCTGTCGTCAGCATCACCACGCCTTTATTGGTCAATGCAAGCTCCGCAGCTTCCTCGTAGCTTTCGACGACTTTCATTTTGTCATATTGGAATTTTTGTGACTCCCGTTCATACCGAACATAGGGGATTCCCGCCGTTTCGGCCGCCTTGATTGCGTTTTTGGAAGCTTCCTCCGCAAATGGGTGACTGGCGTCGACAACCGCTAGAATCCCTTTTGTGTCAATCAACTCCACCATGTCTGCATCCGTTAATCTTCCAACTTGAACACAAATACCTGACTCCCTTAATTCAACTGC
This sequence comes from Bacillus sp. AFS001701, assembly GCF_002559405.1. GTDB lineage: Bacteria > Bacillota > Bacilli > Bacillales > Bacillaceae_G > Gottfriedia. The sequence goes on from NZ_NTZO01000063.1 coordinate 21,597, forward strand.
TGCATTTTCTGTGACAACTGAGGCCAGGAGATTGAACCCCTCCTTTTTTATTTCCAAAGCAAGGGCTCTTGCATCACTTGTTCCGGCTAACACGAAGATCATCCTCTATCTCCAGCCTTTTGCACCGCATGTTCGTGATCATGGTGATGGTCATGACCGTGATGATGATCGTGATCATGATCATGATGGTGGTGATGATCGATATGTTCCATCACATTAAGACGGTATTGGCAAGTATCGCAGTTCATCTTCACCTCATCACGTAGGGCTTCTTCCACCCGATCGATTAAAATCGTCTGTAATTTTGGATGATAACCAAAATAGTCAGCCAACTGAATTTCAACCGCGGAATATTGATTTTGAATAGGAACCATCATATCTTCTAAGCGTTTAATCAGGATGCCGGTGAATAAAAAGTAAGGCAGGATTACCACTTTTTTTGCTCCAAGCTTAATACAGCGCTCTATCCCTTCGTTCACTAAGGGATTAGTCACCCCCATAAAAGCAGGTTCAACGATTTTATAGTTTGTTTTTTCCCATAGTAATCTAGCAATTTTATATAAATCACTATTCGCATCGGGATCGCTTCCGCCTCGTCCTAACAAAAGGACAGCCGTATCGTCTTCGATGGATTCTACATTCTCGCCAATTTCCATTAATCTAGTTTTTAGAATTTCAAATGTTTCCTCATGAACACCAATTGGCCTGCCATAAGTAAATTGAACAAGTGGATATTTATTCTTTGCCTCATCAATAGCTGCTGGAATATGAATTTTGGAGTGTCCTGCCTGTAAGAGCATGATCGGTATCACGACAATATGGTCGGCCCCTTTCTCCACACATAGATCGATGCCTTGATTCACTGTTGGTCGTTCAAATTCTAAAAAACACGTCTCGACCAGAAAAGAACCTTCCCAAGTCTTTCTCATCTCACGGATGAACTCACGAACCTGCTGATTTCCCTCTTGATCTTTACTTCCATGCCCTACAAATAAAATTGCTCTCAAAATATTTCCTCCCCTTTGTTTGTAAATTCCTAGCCCCAATTACCGCAAGGCTTCTCTCCTTTATTCCCCGCAAGCAGCCGCTTCGATTTTAAGGTTTGGTGTGATATCCTGGTACACAAAACCTTGAACCTCTTTGACTCGTTTAAAAAATTTATAGAAACGTTCATTTGGATAGGCCTTTTGTTGGTACTCTTGAACAATCCCCTCTATGACCCCGACAATTTTGTCCGGTGCGATTCCTTCAGCTACGATTTGGCCAGGATGTGCGGTTCTTCCAGCTGTCTTGGCTCCTAAAAATAAATCAAACGCTCCCTTACGATAGACAATGCCAATATCTTCTTTTACGGCTCCATAACAGGCCATGCCGCAGCCATTCACACCAAGTTTCAATTCTTTTGGGAGTTCCATGCCGCCAAGCTTTTCTTGAAGCTCATCGGCATAAGGGATGGAATCCTTCTTTTCTCCGTCACAAAAATCACAAGCTTTTACGGTTAATACGTCGCCAACAGGAGCAATCAAAAAGTTGGCTGCCGTTAGTTTTTCAATAATCTCATCAGGCTTAGAGGTTAAAATTTGCAGCTTCATAAAATGGTCTTGTGTGTATTCCATAACTCCTTCTTCTCCGACAATTTCGGCAAGAATGACCATCTGAAGTGCGGTAAATTTTTTATTGGCGACACCAGGGCTGACAGCTACCTCAAAAATAGATTGAAAGTCTTGCTTCACAATTAAATCTTGGGTTCGTCCATAGGGCTCACCAAGGATCATTTGCAAGGCTTCCTCAGCCAACTCTCTTGGTGACTCTTTCACTGAAGTTGAGGTGACTAGTTTCTTGTTTACCGGCGTTACATCTTCCATTTGCTCTAGTGCCCATGGTTCAGCTTCCTTTTGCAGACGCTGATGCGGTTTCAACGGCTGAATTGCCTGATTTAATGTATACTTCCGCTGATAACCGCGCGGCGTGATTATCAATCCATCGTAGAAAAATGTTGAAGAGTTGCCAATTAAAACGGTGGTTAACATGCCAATTTCATGTTCTAACATCTCATGTAAATTGGTTAAGACGATCTTTTGACTATCACGGAATGCACTCTTTACCAATCCTACGGGAGTGTCTGGCGAGCGATATTTTAATAGAATTTTTTGTGCTTCCATGATCTGCCGTGTTCTTCTCCCGCTTTTTGGATTGTATAGGGCAATTACAAAATCAGCTTGAGCGGCTGCTTCGATTCGTTTCTCGATTAAGTTCCAAGGTGTTAAATGGTCACTTAAACTAATCGTACAGGCATCATGCATGACCGGCGCGCCTAATAAAGCAGCACAGGAGTTGATGGCAGAAATGCCAGGGACCACCTCCACTTTTACCCCTGAGTCTTTTTTCCAGCCTTTTTCAATTAGCACTTCGTAAACAAGTCCTGCCATTCCATATACACCGGCATCACCACTCGAAATGACAGCTACCGTGTAACCGAGCTCAGCTTGTTTTACAGCCTCCTGGGCACGGCTTACTTCTTCTGTCATTCCTGTGCTGATGATTTGCTTTCCAGCTATTAATCCCTTGATTAAATCAACGTAGGTTTTGTAGCCGATGATGATATCACTTTCTTGGATGGCTTCCTTTGCCCGTCCGGTAATATGTTTTTCATCACCAGGGCCAAAACCTATAACCAATAATTTACCTTTCACTCTATTACGCCACCTTCCACAATTTCAAACTAGTTTCCAGTTACTATCCGCTTTTAAATCTTTTCTTTAACCGCTTTTTGTACTCCTTCGATGCATTCCGACTCTTCTGGATGTATGAATCCAGCTTCGGAATATTGATAGATCGAATGCTCTTGAAGGCAATGACCTTCCGCCAGATGACGCTTTACAATCGTAGTTCCCACTTCTGGGGTTACGTTTTTATACCAAGTCCCTGACGGATAGACGATGGCAACGGGAGCATCCTTACATCTCCCATTACATCTCGTTCTTGTTGTATGTATGATTGAATCTAAGCTTAAATTGGTGATTTCATTCCGGATCGCTTGTGTCGCTTCCTCCCCACCCTTTCTCATACAGCTGCTGCCGTTACAAATTAAAACATGGTGTTTCGTCCCTTGTAAATTCCAAGTAGTCATTATCACACACTCCTTTTCGTTTTTTTCAAAAAAAAAGCACCCCTATGGACATAGGGGTGCAGAATAATATACATACAAAAAAATAGCGATGTAAGTTCAGCACTTCTACCTATGTTCCCGTAGGTTGATTAAAGCTATTAGGTATAGGCAGGTCTCCTGACTTAGGTTCATCATTCTATTGCGTCTTCCCGAATTCCTTCAGTGACATCTGCAATGAACTCCCCCTTACAGTGGCGGGTACCGTGACGGATTTAAACCGTACTTCCCTTTTAAGCACTAATTTTCAAAGTGCACCAATCCTAATCTATTCAATTTTTAAAAAGACTTGTTTCTTCTTAGAGACATACTATAAGCATTAAAAATATGATTTAGAATCATTAAAAAGAAAAAAATCCGTTCAACAAGTTGAACGGATAAAACGTCAGCACAAAGAAAGTTAATAAATTCCTTTTTGTCCAAACGTTTCATCTTCTCAACCCCCGAAGAAATCGAAACTTTAAAAGCTAAGACAGGTCTCCTGACTTGTGTATCTTCCTACTTTAGACCCTTCCCGTAACGTCTATATAAACGTTTCAGTGGTTTGTCTATTTCGTCCACACTTACAGTTGCGGGGACAGTTCTGG
>NZ_NTZO01000008.1 GCF_002559405.1 Bacillus sp. AFS001701
TATTTTAGTTCACTAAATAAATTAACAGCAATTATTATTGAAGATATTGCCCAATAATTAAAGGAGGCCTTCATATGATCAAGACGAATGCTAATCGACTTCAAAAATTAATTGAGTTGTTTAGTGAATATGGTAAAACGGAAAACAACGGAGTAACTAGACTAGCATTATCTGCTGAAGATATTGATGCAAGGAAGAAATTTCAAGCGTTATGTGAAGAAGTGGGAATGACAGTAACGCATGATGATATGGGGAATATGTATGCCACTTTACAGGGGAAACAAAACTTGCCTCCAATTGTAATTGGTTCCCATTTGGACTCAGTTATTAAGGGAGGACGTTTTGACGGCGTACTAGGTGTACTCACAGCTTTAGAGACTGTTTATACAATTATAGATGAAAAGATTGAATTAGATTATCCAATTACAATTGTCAATTTTACAAATGAAGAAGGGGCAAGATTTGAGCCATCTCTTATGTCTTCTGGAGTGTTATCAGGTAAATTTGATAAAAAGAAGATGATTGCTTCTACAGATAAAAATGGGATATCTTTTTCGCAAGCTTTGAATGTAAGTGGTTTCGAAGGTTCTGAAACAAATCGATTGAGAGAAGCCACTGCGTATATCGAACTACATATTGAACAAGGACCTGTACTGGAACGGAAAAACTTAGAAATCGGGGTAGTAGAAGGTGTACTAGGAATGGTATGCTATGAAATCTCTGTATTTGGAGAATCCAACCATGCAGGGACGACGCCAATCAGCATGCGCAAAGATCCGATGTTCACCGCTGCTAATTTGGTAGTAGATTTACAAAAGCAATTACAAAGACTAGATTCAGAGCTCGTATACACAATCGGTCGTATAAATGCATATCCAAATATTCATACGGTCATTCCTTCAGAAGTAACCTTTACATTAGAGGCGAGACATAAGGATCCGAGTGTTATTGCAGAAGTTACTCGTATGGTGGAAGAACTGCCAAAAAATATTAGTGGCTGTCCAATTAAATCTACACGCCTATGGGATCGAGACACAGTAGACTTTAATGAAGAAGTCGTAAATGCTGTGGAGTATGCTTGCAAAGAGTTAGGGTATAAAGAAAATCGTATGTATAGCGGTGCCGGCCATGATGCTCAATTCATTGCTTCCTATATTCCAACTGCTATGATTTTTGTACCAAGTATAAATGGATATAGTCATCGTGAAGATGAGTTAACTTCATATGAGGATTGTGCTAAAGGGGCGAATGTATTACTTAATGCTGTATTAAAACTATGCCTTGAAAAAGTGAATAAATAAGGCTTTATTTCAAAACTAGTGATAATTGGTATGTTTTTCACTAATCATGAACGAAATAGATTGTTTCTCTAGACTCTCTAAAATAATTAGAGAGTCTTATTTTTATCTTTAATTTGTCCTCCTATCCCAACTTTACGAATTATTTACATTTGTTTAAAACTAGGTTAATTATTCTTTTTTATAGTTAGAGATGTAGAAAATAATAATTTTCCTTAGGAGGACAAACAATAATGAAACGTGGATTAAAAT
>NZ_NTZO01000090.1 GCF_002559405.1 Bacillus sp. AFS001701
GATCAGATTCATTCTAATTTAAAAAAGATATTTTTTATAAAAAATTTATAGGAACAGGAGAATTTCATAATGAAAGTAATTATTCAATTATTAAGTCAAAGGTGGATATTATGGTGTGTTTTATTAGTCAACACCTTTGGAACAATTTACGGATTTTTATGGTATGGATCTCAATTGTTAGATACGCCACTGAAATATCTTATATTTGTACCCGATAGTCCAACAGCAAGTCTCTTTTTTATGATCGTTATTTTCGGATTTTTAATTAGAAGAAATTACCCGTTGTTGGAAGCGCTAGCAATTGTCACTTTATTTAAATATGGTATTTGGGCGGTTGCTATGAATTTATTAGAACTAATTGTAACAGGAGAACTCTCATGGCAGGGTTATATGCTAATAGCTTCCCATTTTGCAATGGCAGTACAAGGATTATTATATTCACCTTTCTACCGTTTTAAAGGATGGCATTTGGCTGTGGCCGCTATTTGGACTTTCCACAATGATGTGATAGATCATCTGTTTAATATGATGCCAAGGTATGGAGTTTTAGATGTTTATAAAGATAACATTGGATATTTCACTTTCTGGTTAAGTGTATCGTCCATTTGTATTTCTTATTATCTTGTATTAAGGAAAAAGCATTATAAGACTGAATTATCGTGAATATTTAAAGCACATTTAAAAAGGACATTTTAATTAAAAATGAGCTTTAATAGAGTTTCAGTATGATATGCACAGATTGATTTTCATATGAATTACTTTCTCAAATAAATAATTTAACTCTTATATAAAATGTCGACCTGTTCTTTCATTTTAGGAAAGGTTTTTAGATAATGCCTATCGAAAAAACCTAAGGGCATAAATACTTAGTATGTTTAATGAAAACAAACGAAAGGTGCGAAAATAGATGAAATTTAAATTATTGTTTAGAGCAATTGCTTCAAGTTTTATGATCAATTGAAATTATCCTTACATTGAGGTGATTCAGTGAAACATCAATCAATCTTTATTAAATCGGTTACCTTAAAAAGAATAATAGCCATTTTCATTGTTATTATAGTTTTATTCTTTTTAATATCCAGTCTTTTTGTGACTTCAATGAAAAATGCAAAATCATATACTATCAATCAATGGTTTAAGAAGATGAGTTATGAGACCTTTATAAAAGCATTTGAATTAGAAAATCACTATTTCAATTTTGCAGGCAATTCAAATGTTAATACACAATCGATCGGGAATATCATTTTTTCACTTGTAACAAATATTAGATTGTATGATCCAAGGAGCTTGATAGTACATGGAATCCCAAGTATGGAAAAGTATGAGAATAATATATTAGTTGCAGGTGAAGATTCGGAGTATACAAACTTACCTATCGAATCTAACTTAACAATTAAAGAGATAAATCAAGATCCAGATGTTAACGAGCCAATTAATGAGCCAATTACTCCAATTAAAAGACCAAAATATACTACGAATGGTCGGAATGTATTTTTTATTTACCATACACATAGTTGGGAATCATTTTTACCACTTATTCCAGGTGCTAAAACACCTAATCAAGCATCTTCCCCTAAAGTAAATGTGAGTTTATTAGGTGATAGATTAAAAAAGAATTTAGAAGCAAATGGAATTGGAGCAATAAGTGATAAGACAAATATTGGTAATGAGTTGGCTAAAAAAGACTGGAGTTGGGGATCATCTTATAAAATGTCTAGAGAAATTGTTACAGAAGCCATGGCACATGATAAAAATCTAAATTTTCTTATTGATATTCATAGAGATGATTCTAGAAAAGAAACGACCACAATAGACATACACGGAAAAAAATATGCAAAACTTTTCTTTATTGTAGGTGTAGAAAATAAGAACTATAAAAAGAACTTAGAATTTGCAAAAGAGATTAATACTGAAATCAGTAAAATCAATAAAGGGTTAACAAGAGGTATATATAGTAAAAATTATAATGACGGTAATGGAATCTATAATCAAGACTTATCCCCAAATTCGTTCTTAGTTGAAATTGGTGGTGTAGATAATACTTTAACTGAACTAAACCGCACAGTGGATTTGCTAGCAGAAGTATTGAGCAATTATTATTGGAAAACAGAAAAAGTAAATGGGAAATGACTTATTGGCGTTATCAGATTTGTAATTAGTAAAAGCGCTCTTTTGAGTACTTTTACTAATTTGTGTCTTTATTATATGTGTTCATTTCTTATAAATAGAAACCATGTCTTAACACTTTAGTTTGGTTGACTTGAAGATGAATTACTCTATCCACTTCAACCGATCAAATGCATATTTGAAATTAAAAGTTTTAACCTTTCCATTAGAGTATGTAAATATTAGTTCTATATTATGTTGTAAGTCCACATAACCAATTTGATGAATTGATTGATCTTTGTCATCATATTTATAATAATTTCTTCCGTATGTTGAAATTACTTTTTTAATAGGCATCTCATTATTAATACCCTTAGCAGTACTAGAATGATTGTTATCATCTAGTATACCAACCTGTAAAATAACGCTTGTTTTTCGATCAGCACTTATAATAACGTGTTCGTTCCAATATTGGTCGAAATTCCTAGATGAAGTATATTGTTTATTATCAGGGTGTGGAACAAAATGTTTAGAATGATTAATACTATTAAAAGGCATTCCTAATCTAATGCCATCAATTACCTCCTTAGATAAATCCGTTGACTTAGAATCTAGCATTACTTCTTCTCGGCTCATCGTTTCACATGCTGATAATAATAAAGATGCTAGGAATATACATAAAGGAATACGAATTATTTTGATCCAATTTCTCTCCCCTTTCAGTTCATAAAAAAATGCTACTATAAATCAGGTATGTTTAGGAGGCCGACAAATTAGCAAGCAAAGTTAAAGTACTTGTAATTGAAGATGATCCATATATTTTGTGAATTGATAAAGTTAAATGTAGAAAAAATTGACTATCTAGTTTTGTTTGCATATGACTGTTTGAAGGTTTTAGAAATGCATAGTGAATTATTTCCAGATATTGTCATTCTTTATATTATAATATCAGAATAGATGATTATATGGTAAAACCATTTGATCCGAACGAGCTGATGGCAAGAAAAAAGGCACAAGCAAATTAATGCTTTGTGCCTTTTTTCTTTATTTTATTAGCTTTTTATTCCTTCCAAAACATTCATATTTCTTTTAACCAATCCAGAAAATACTAAAATCATAAACTCCTAAAAGAATTAATAGGACTCCAAAAATCAGTTGAATTGCTTGTCCAGTTTTTCTACTTTTCTTAAGGAACAAACCACTTAATCCAAATGAATCAAGGAAATAAATAAAAATAATAATAGGAATTGAGGTCCCTAAGGAAAATAAAACTGGCAGTATAAATCCATATTTTAACGAAAGGGCCATAGGGATCAAGGAGAAAAAGAAAATCGAAAACATTGTTGGACAAAAACCGAGTGAGAGAAAAAATCCCATAATAAACGAATTCAAAGAGTTTAACTTTAAGTTTTTCAGTTTCTTAGGGAAAAAGTTTATAACTTTTCCAAATTTAAAGTACCCGATCATAATTAACCCAGTGAAAATAATTAATGGGCTAGTCATTTTTCGAAAGTACGGAAAAAATAACGTAAATGATTGTGAGATTTTTCTTCCGAATATCCAGACAATTAAACCAAGTAAACTAAACGCAACGATTTTTCCACCAATAAAACCGAGCACTTCTTTCCAACTGGTTTTTCTTTGCAAAGATTTACTTGAAAATAATGCTAGCGCACTTAGGTTTCCTGAAATTTGGCAAGGTGCAAGTGTCGCAACAATCCCTAAAACAAATGAGGCAATGATCGGTATGGATTGTGTAGCTCGAAAGACATTCATAAAATATTCCACTAACTGGTATGACCAATTGAACATAAATATTCTCCATTTCAAATGTAAATAAACATGATTGTATCACAGAATTATCAAGAAATTATCGAGGGATTATGAAAAATAGATTAAAACTATATCTCAATTAATGAAGTTGTCCTGAAGGAAACTTACTTCATAGTTTGAGGTTATTTATTGTAAAGCAATTGTAAAATGAATGACTTGTAATCTGCACATTTTCTTCACTATTGATCATTAAAATAAGATAAGTCGAAATGTAGGTGATATTGTCAAATTAAGGATTGGATTGTTAGGATCATTTATTACTAATTTGTTACCTAATTTTATACCGATTATTCTGCCAATAATCGTGATACAGAGTTAACACTGCTTTCAATTATTCTTTGCGTTTCTAAATTGTCTGCAGATGTATTTAATTTGGAAATCATGATCGACATATAGAAAGTTTATTTTCTGTTCAAAGATTAAGAAATAAATAGTAAAGAGGTAAATCATAATGAATTTTACAAAGAAGTTGACGGTTGTTGCATTGACAAGCACTTTATGTGTACTAACATTACCAATTGTTTCGTTTGCTGAAAGTGAGATTAATAAAATAGAAGAAAAGAAAGTTACTATACAAAAACGAACAAAGGAATCAAAGAAGAAAATTGATGAATTGAAAAAAAAACAAGAGCAAATTCTAAATGATCTTGAAGATATTGATAGAACGATAAATAATACTAATAAAAAGATAGAAGAAAAAGATAAACAAATTAAAGTGACAAGATTAGAAATTGTTACGTTACAGAAGCAAATAAAAGAAATTCAAAAACGAATTGACCAAAGAAAAGAGATTTTAGATGAAAGAATGCGTTCACTTCAAAAGTCTGGCGGTAATATTTCATATATAGATATCATCTTTGGGTCAAACAGTTTTAGCGATTTAGTTCAACGAATAAATGCTGTTGGAACGATAATGCAAGCGGATAAAGCTATCATGCAAGCTCAACGTGATGATCTTGAAATGGTTGAAAAAAAGAAAGAAGATATTCTATCTAATGAAGAAAAACTAGAAAAGGATGTTATACGTTTAAAAGAAATTAATCAGGACTTAAGTATAAAAGTGAAAGAAAAAAATAAATTAGTAACTTTATTAAAACAACAGCAACATGATGAGGAAGAAGATGTATTAAATTTAGAAGAACAAGAAAAATTGCTTGAAGAACAAGAGAAAGCAATGAAGGCTACTAAGAATAAACCAAGATACTCAAATGGGACAAGCGCATCGAATTCAGTAAATTTACCTGCAGTTAATAGTGGGAATTTTACTAGACCAGCAGATGGCTATATTTCTTCTGGATATGGCTATCGTTCATTTGATAATGAATTGCACGCCGGAATCGACATTGTAAAAAAAGGTACAGTACCTGTTGTTTCAGCTGCAGATGGAGTTGTAATTAGAGCATACAAATCATCTAGTTATGGAAACGTAGTTTTTGTATCTCATAATATAGATGGAAAAGTGTTTACAACTGTTTATGCACATATGAATAGCTATAATGTAAGCAGTGGTCAAACTGTTTCAAAAGGTCAACAAATCGGTTATATGGGAAATACAGGCCAATCGTTTGGGCAACACTTACATTTTGAATTGCATGCGGGGGCTTGGAATCAATCTAAGTCTAATGCTGTGGATCCTGAAAAGTATATTAACTTTTAAATTAAAGTCCATTCATCCATTTTATTGGATCTCTATTTTTATTAACTTAATGGCAGTTTAGATAAAAAAAAACCCCTCTTTCAAAGGGGTTAGATAGTTGATTTACTTTACAGTGATTGTTCCTTTGAACATACCCATTCCGCATTCATAATGATAAACGCCAGGTTTTAAAGGTTTAATATGGACGTAGTTGTCAGCATTTTTGTTTAAAGATAGATTCAAGTCAAGTTCTTTTGATAAGATGATACTTGCACAAACATCGTCTTTTGGTGTTTTAAAATTAATAATGGCAGGTTCTCCTGCTTTTAAGACAAGATTATTCGGAGTATAACCTGAAACAGATACATTAATTGTTTGAATGTCACTGCTTGTTGGTGTGAATTGGATGTCTTTTACTTCAGGTGCTTCTGTACCACTTGCAAATAACGTGCTTTTCCCAAATACAAATACACCCATAAAGACCAATAAAACGATTAAAACAATTGGATTTGCAATTAATGGCTTTTTTACTGGCGCTTCTTGTTTCTTTTTGCTTGTTTCCTCACCGATTAAGCGAATTAGAATAACGAAAACAAAAACAAATAAGATATCAATGAAATACAACATGAAATCTATGGATTTTGGTTGAAGCATAACACCTAGCATGGATCCCATCATTCCACCCATAATGGCTGCTGTTACGCCATCTAATGAAGCCATCAATGAAACAGGTCTTCCGTTTAGATAGCCAATAATGATCCCAAATGTAATCGATGCAATTGTAGGGATGGTTAAATCTTTTGTATGTGCGAAGGTCCCTAAAATCGTTCCTAAAGCAATGCTTGTCATCATTGAGTTTGTCATGCTAATCATCATACCTGTCATGCAGGTAATTTTTTGTTTTTTTTTGAACGTAAAATAGATTATATAACTAGATAAGAGTGCAATTAAAGTAAGACTAGCTGGTACTAACATATGTATTTTTATTCCCCCAATGTTTAAAACCTTTTAAGTACAAACTAATTTAATTATTTAGTTAAATGAATAAAAGAACTAATGGAAAAATTCATGACATTCCTTATTCAACTAATGCAAGCGTAATTATACACAAAAGTACCCTTTATGTAGTCTTTTTTTTAGCATCTACTCTAGAGGGTACATATTTATTTAACTAGTTCTCTAATTATTTATTTTTGCATGTCTTTCATCATCTAGCGATCCAAGAAGGCTGGACTCCAGAAACAATCTCTATTCGCATGCCAAGGCAGAGTTTGTTGACTGAATATAGCGCTCAAACAATACTTTATTAACCTTTTATTCCTTTCTTGTCCATTCATAGGCCAGGATGGGGATCGCCAATCGGTACACCAGTCGCACTACAAAAATGTGATCAAAATAATCATGTCATAGTTAACAACCTTAAGTACTCTTATTAGAACGATTTGACTTATTTATTTTGGTAATTTGATAAAGAACGTTGTACCAATACTTTGTTCGCTATCAACAGAAACAGTACCACCGTGTAACTCAACAATTTCTTTGACAATGGCTAACCCCAATCCTGTACCACCTGTAGACCTAGTTCTTGATTTATCTACTCGGTAAAAACGCTTAAAAATATGGGGGATATCTTCAGGAGGAATTCCTACTCCTTGATCTTGAATTGAAATTTGTATAAAGTTATCGATGGTTTTTACTTTAATTTTGATTGTTGAATGACTATAAGCGTATTGATATGAATTCATAATTAAATTTTGTAAAACTTGGTTAAATCTTTGGATATCGACATTTGCCTTACAATCGCTATCACATTGTAAGGTTATTGAAATATGTTTTTCCATTAATACCCCTGCAAGTTTTTCTTTCGTACTTTCTAAAAGTTTACAAATTTTTTGTTCTGTTTTGTTGATAGCAAAACTATGTTGTTCGATTTGTGCAAGGAGTAATAACTCTTGAACGAGATCCGTAATACGATCGGTCTCTTCTTTAATAATTTTTAAGTAGTCCTGTCTTTCATTTTCATCTAATGTATCTCTTTGTGCTATATCTGCATAACCTCGGATGAATGTTAGAGGCGTTCTTAATTCATGTGCAACAGTCGCTAGAAATTCGTTTCGTTCATTTTTCATGTAAGATAATTCAGATGCTAAATGTTGAATCGCATCCGCAAGCTCACTTACTTCATCATTTGATGAGATATTAAGTGAAACAGACAAATCACCTTTAGCCATTTTGTCTGTTTCTTCAATCATTTTAATAAGTGGACGAGTTAATCTACCTGATAGATATAAGATTGCACTCAAAGTGATGATAAAAGTCACCATCATTGTAATAATAAAGATTATCTTTAATCTAAGGATTAAGTGCTGGATAGATTCAGTTTTTTGAAACATATAAACATAGCCTTTAATACTTTGATTAACAGTGATTGGACTGATAGTTGAAATATAATTTTCGTGACGCCAATCAGAATGAATAATTGTTCCATTTTTGTTAATATGAGATTTGTTTACATTTAAATGTTCTCTCATTACCTTATCTAATGGATGGGAACTTCCTAATACTTCACCACTTATTGATTGAACAATTACTTTTGTATCAGCTTCAGATTCCATTAAAGCAACATGTTTTATTGTTTCATCAGTAAAATGTTTCTCAAGTACATCACGATGGCTGTTACCCCTGTTAATTAAAGATCGTATTTCTTCATTTACTCTTGTATTAACTAATGAAAAATAAAGAATTGAAAATAATAGTGTTTCAATTATTATCGTTAGAAGTAAGAAAGAAAGTCCTAATTTAAAAGAAATAGATTTAGTTTTAATCATAATTCACCATCAATATGTTAGTGTGATACCCATTTGTAACCAACTCCGTAAACGGACAATAAATACTGATCTATTGGAAATGAGGTTTTTCTTAGTTTATCTCTTAAATTTCTGATATGCGAATCAACTGTTCGTCCATCTGTAATTGTTTGAAATCCCCACACTTTTTGAATTAAATGATCTCTACTGAATACTTGATTTAAATTACTTAGGAATAATCCAAGTAGTGAGAATTCAATTGGAGTAAGTGTAATTGGAGTTTCCTCGTATGTTACAAGATGCTTTTGTTGATCCCACACCATTCCATTAAAATTAATTCGTTCTTTAGGCAAGGTTCTTCTTAATATAGCTTTTATTCTTTCTACAAGCTCCTCTTCATGAAATGGCTTTGTAATATAATCATCTGAACCATATTTTAGTCCTTTAACGATATCGCTTTTTTGATCACGAGCTGTCACCATAATGATCGGAACATTGCTAAATTCCCTTATTTTTTCTAACGTCTCCCATCCATCCATATTAGGCATCATGACATCGAGTAAAACTAAGTCAAAAGGATGCTCTGTTAATTTTGTAATTGCTTCTTCACCTGAATGCGCTTTTGTACAATTAAAATTAAGAGGAATTAGATAGAGCGAAAGTAAATCAAGCATTCTAGGTTCATCATCAACTAATAATATTGAAATCATTGGTTTACTCTCCCATTAAATTTTTCATTAAGGTTATCATATAATTTTGCAGAAATTATGCAGATTTATTAGAGATTTTTCATTTTTTTTTCAACGTTTCTGCACGAAATCTGCACAAACATATCATACACTACGTGTGAAAAGGGGGAAACTCTATGAAAAAGTATTTAATTGGATCAGCTATTATTGCTAGTGTACTTGTACTTGGAGCATGCTCAAGCTCTAATTTAAAAATGAATGGACATGATATGTCTAATATGAATGGACATGAAATGTCAAAAATGGATGACAAAAGTGGAAATGCAGAGGGAGATACAAAATTAGATTTAAAGGGTTTAAAAGAGGGTAAGCCACTACAAATCATTCGAGGTCCCAAAGTAACCCTTGTAGCAAAGGTTGGAAAGCAAAAACTTAAAAATGGTGTTGTTGTACCTGTTTGGACATTTAACGGTGCAGCTCCTGGTCCAGAAATTCGTGTTAAAAAAGGTGACAAGGTAAAAATAACCTTAAAGAATGAATTACCAGCATCTGTTTCAATTCATTGGCATGGATACCCAGTACCAAATAATATGGATGGAATTCCTGGTGTAACACAAGACGCAATCGCACCAGGTAAATCTTTTACGTATGAGTTTACTGCAAATGAGGTTGGTACATATTGGTACCATTCTCATCAAGACTCTGTAAATCAATTAGATCGAGGGCTTTACGGCGCATTCGTTGTTGAAGACAATAAAAAATTTGATAAAGATTATACACTTATGTTAGATGAGTGGGTTAGTAATAAGAAAGAGATTGCAAATCAATTAGATGCAATGACAAATCCTTCATCAGAAAAAGATGGTCATTCAATGGATATGTCTGGCGATTCATCAGGTGGGATGATGATGAATCATAGCATGAATGATTATGATGTTTTTACAATTAACGGTAAAAGTGGAAATTTAATTCCGGAATTGAAAGTAAATAAAGGTGACCGTGTAAGATTACGATTAATTAACGCGGGTTATTTAACTCATAAGATTCATCTTCATGGACATGACTTTAAAGTCATCGCGACAGATGGACAAACAATTAATAAACCTAATGATCTTAAAAATCAATTATTAGCGATTGCACCCGGAGAACGTTACGACATAGAATTTACTGCAAATAAAAAGGGTGGGAAATGGTTGATTGAAGAACATGGGACAAAAGACGCTATTAATGGTATGAAAGCCTATATTGCATATTCAAATGATGTCAAATCAAATGATGTATCGAATAATTCTATAAGTTTACCTAGTGTAGATTTATCCAATTATGGACAGAAAGGCTTAAGTGACCTTAACTTAAATACAAAATATAATTTAAGCTATTCAATGAATTTAGGTACTGAGATGGATGGGAATGAAATGAAATATACGATTAACGGAAAAACCTTCCCAAATATAGAACCATTGAATGTAAAAAAAGGAGATTTAATTAAGGTTACACTAAAAAATACGTCTATGATGGATGATCATCCGATGCATTTACATGGTCACTTTTTCAAAGTATTAAGTAAAAATGGAAAAGCTTATTCTGGGGCGCCTATTATTAAAGATACTCTAAATTTAAAACCAGGTGAAGAGTATGTTGTAGCTTTCAAAGCAAATAATCCAGGTAATTGGATGTTTCATTGTCATGATCTCCATCATGCCGCAGCTGGAATGGTTTCAGAAGTAAAATATACTGACTTTAAATCAATCTATACCCCTAATCCAGATGCTGGGAATATGCCAGAATAAATGGATTAGAGAATTCGAGGGCTTAAAAAGAGAACTAGTATATAGAGTGGTATAATTCTATGAATAATAAAAGGAGATCATACTCGGTATAAGTAGTTCAGATAATGTGGAGAAAATAACGATTATCAATCAAAATATTTTGTGAAACAGCATATTAATTAATCTATCTTTCAACAACTCAATTATCACTAAAAAAAGCTAAGCATAGTTGCTTAGCTTTATTTCATTGATTTATCATCAAGTCGAAACATATTAATTTTGTTATCGATCAACCAAAATTCTAAGGAGATGTTTCTTTTCTTATCTACATAACCGATAATATCTGCACCTTGCTCTGTGCGAAAATAGTCATTTTCTCCATATGCTTGTACAATAGCCTTCTTTTCATCACCAATTTTTATTCCTTTAGCAGTTTTTAAATTACTGTCAGTTACAATAAATCTTGTAATTTTACCTTTGTTATTTACTGCTACCTCAATTCCATTATTTAGTTTAAAATAATCATAGTTTTCAACATCACGACTTTGTTCCGTTTTCTCCCCGTATTTTTCCGATATTTTCTTGCTGTAAAAGTCATCATTTACAAACAAACCATCAACATTCTCATTTCCTAAATTTGTGCTACTCGTAATCAAATGATGATATGATCGGGGTAAGATTTGGTCTAAAGTAAAGGCAGTTAGCAATAGAATAATCCCTATCGAAGCAACAAAAATAATTATTCTTTTCATTTGAACCTCTTTATAAAATGTATATTATAAGATGATTTTACCATAATTTTCATAATACGTTTTTTAAATTTTGCACTATTTAGTTTCAGTTATCTAAGATAAATGCAGATCATATGGAAGGCATGAAAGGCGCAAAAGCAACAATTTACTCAGCAGAGCGTACGACAGTTTATATGATTGATTTTAAACCAACAGATGGTGGAGAAACAGTAAAAAATCATAAATGGGTAACTGAGTTAGAATTGTCACCAGTAAAATAACAACGTATTGATTTCGAAAAAAAGACTCTGATTGCTTATATATAATAAGTGATTAGAGTTTTTTTGTAATATTTGGTGCTAATTCTTTTTTATAAAGTGGAGTTAATAAAGAACATTAGAAAAATATTAGAATAATATTAGAAATTATTGAGGTTCTCTAATGTATATATTTTCCAAGGGATGGGAAAATTACCCTAATTTAATTAGACTAGAATAATATTATTTTACAAATTAAATAGTGACATTAGATTGTATTTTTTATGTAGAAACAATAGGAAATCTAGGGTATACAAAAATGACAGAATATTCTTTAATATGTAAATTACACATAATTCTAGTTTTGAACTTTTCTTTCTGACAGTTATTATGTGATACCTAGAAGCGAGTACATAATTGAATAGTAAAAATTTTACAAAAGGGAGGAATTACACTGAAAAGAAGAATAATTGTGACATCTGCATTGGCGGGAGCATTGGTATTTTCGGGTGGAGGAGCTTCTGTATTAGCTCATGATGAAATTGGAGGAGGAGTAGAAAAAGGCGATAACCTAGCTGGTGTCGAATTGGCTGTCCCATTGATTGAAGGTAGTAAGAATACTGGTAATCTCAAGGAAGTGGCTGCTGTTCCATTGAAAGAAATCCGTGAGGGTGTAAAAAACTCAACAGGAGACGTGTATGCTCATAAAGGGTTTGCCTATTTAGGTACTCACCGAGCTAATGGAGGAGCTGGAGGTGTTAGAGTTTTTGATTTGAAGGATCCCACTAACCCTGTTGAAGTTTCAGCCTTTGCTGATATTCCAGGTACTTGGCAAGAAAAAGTGATTGTCAAATCGGTGAACACTAAAAGCTTTAAAGGAGATTTAGCTGCTGTAAGTGTTCAAAAGATGGATCAATATGATCCAAATTCAAAGGGGGGGGTTGTACTTTATGATGTAACAAATCCCCGTGAACCTAAAAAGCTCGGTTTTTGGGAATCCTCTTCTTCTGGAGCAAGGGGTACCCATGAACTATATTTAACTGAACAAGGTGATAATCTTTATGTATTAACAGCGGATTGCTATGCTGACTATTACTCACATGGCAAAAAAAGGGATGTATCTATTGTTGATGTATCAAATCCTACTAATCCGAATACGATATTTGAGTTTAATCCACGTGACTATATTTCAGAAGTAACTGCTGAAAATTATGATGGTTACAATTGGACAGATAAAGAAGGAGTAAAGCGTGTTGCATTTGCTCATAGTGTAAAAACAGATGAAACAGGAAAAACAGCGTTCCTTTCTTATTGGGATTTAGGAACCATTATTTTAGATATAAGTGATGCAAAAAAACCTGTATATCTCGGAAGAACAGACTTTGCTTCTAATGTACAAGGAGCAGCTCATTCCATGGATCTTGCTAAAGGCGGAACTGTACTAGTTGAGACTAGAGAAGTATTCGGTCCAACAAGAGAAGGATTCGAATCTGCTTATGGATATACAATGATTTATGATATTAAAGATAAAACAAAACCTAAGCTATTAAGCACATTTAGGACTGATTTTACAGAAACAATTCCTAATGGGGCTACTGTTCATGATCCAAAGGTGCATGGTAATACATTGTATCTTTCGCATTATTCTGGTGGAGTAAGAACAGTTGATATCACCGACCCAGCATCACCACGACAAACAGGAGTGTATATCCCAAGCAGAGCAAATATTTGGGGAGTTTTTGTAGACCGGAACTATATTTTGGCTTCTGACATAGGATCAGGCTTAAAGGTTTTGCAAAAAAATGGAGGTCAATCATCTCCAGCAGTAGAGTTTTAAAAAAGGATTTTTCATCATTTTAGATGCATTACTAAAGGCTGTCTATTTAGACAGCCTTTTATTATTTCCGAAATCACCAGTTAATTTTAATAGAGCTATTTTTTAATAAACTAAGTAAAAAAGCGCATAGGATTAAAATAAACCAGGTAATCAAGATTAAAAAAGAAAATCTCTTATTGTTGGGAGGTTTATAGAAGCCATACATAGTACATTTTCCTCTCATATCTGGATTACGGGAAAATATGATGAATTTAATTTTATTAATGTTTCACGATTTCTAGCCATTCTTTTCCAAAATTGTTTGAAGAATAAACATTACTTTCCATCGTAGCAATCGAAATGTTATTTGAATTTTTTTGATCAATGGCAATATACATAATCATATTTTTAGCATTTAAATAAGGAATCGGTATACTTCTTGTTTTCTTTGACGAGAAGTCTAATTCTTCAAGGTACGATTGGTTATCTTTAATATAACTATAAATTATGCTGTCCTTTAATAGGACTGATGACGTTATATTTAAGGTAGGTGTGATACGACTAAAACTTTCTCCACCATTAGTTGAATAATAAATTCCTTCTTGAGAGTTCATTGCAATTTCATTAGGATCATCTGGGTGAATAGAAAAAGATGTTAAAGTATCAGGTAGCCCAGAGCCCTTTACATTTTTCCAAGACTTTCCTAAATCATTACTGAAGTAAAATCCTGTACCTAACTTAGAGTTTTTTTCTTCATTGTATAAAAATATAGCTTTACTATTGTATCCGACTGATAAATTATGAAAGTCAGTTTCTCCATAAAAACCTATTTTTTCAAGTGTTTTATTACCATCTAAACTACGTACGATTCCAAATGGATTTTTGAGATTACTTTTTGGATCAGGATGTCCACTTGAATAAAATCCATCAGAGGTAGCCTGAAACCCCATATAATCATTTAGGTTTTTACTAGTTGTATACCACTTTCCATCTGAATAAATGTTTAATCCAGAATGAGTTGCAATTGTAAGTCCTTTTATATTTCCAACGTATCCAATACCGTGGATATGCTCGATTTTTACATCATTTAATTTCTTATATAATGAATCATTTAAAGAAATTTGCTCCACTTTACTTGTATGATCTGAAGCTTTTTTTAGGTTATCTGATTTTTCAACAGGATTATTATTTGTACATGCACTTGTTAAAAGGAATGATGATAATAATGCAGCAGATAGATAAATTTTTTTCATTGAAGTTCTCCTCTATATAGTAAGACTAGTGTACTTAATAATTGTGCAGATTTAGTGCATTTTTTTATAATAGAAGCAAAATTATTTCTTTTTCTTTTTGAAAAAGAAAAAAATAAGCCAAAGAAACGAAAAAACTGCGATCAGTATAGGAACATTAGCTATTTTTAAGAGAGTATTCATTGAATATACCTCAAGGAATAAAGATGGAATTTTCCCAATACTACTTGCGATAAAGAAGTTAATAAAATTAATTGAACCTATTGCAGCTAGTAAAGTTACTACACTTGATGGGATAAAAGGAGAATGCGCAATAGTAAGATTAAAATAAAGGATTTTAAATTATTCTTTAACTGATAAGCCTGAATAAAATTAGGAATCTTTTTCATTTTTTCAAGCTTTATAAAGCCCTTACGATAAAGCAAAAACGAAACGGCTGCCCCGATTGATTCTCCAATAAAACCAATTATTATACTTCCAAAAAATCCAAAAAGACTAATATTAATAGTTGTTAAAAACGCACTTGGTATGATACCGATGATACTAATTAAGATGTTAAGTAAAATACTAAAAGCGATTGAAAGAAATAGATGATCAGAAAGAAAATTTATAATTGTTTCCATTAATACTCCCTAGGTTATTAGTAAAGAAATAATTTCTCGTTTTTTAGAGTATATCAAATCTTAATTAAATTTTTGTTTACAAACAAAAAATTTGGAAC
>NZ_NTZO01000091.1 GCF_002559405.1 Bacillus sp. AFS001701
TGATTACTTTATGAGAAATATTTGTAGTTTTTTAGAAAAAAACCTGTAGTTATAAGAAAAAATGGATAGTAAAAAAGAAACCAGATCCCATATCTGGATCTAAATATTTTTAATTTTGTATTCGTGTGCGATTGAAAAAAGAGTCAGATGGATACCTGGCTCTTTTATTTATATATTCCGGAACAATTCTACTGTACGCAATTCCGAACACCATAAAAGGACTCGAACACCAACATATTTGGCCGTAATTACTTCGGACGCTTCAAGAATTTTCATAAACGAGTATAAACACTTTTTTATCAATGTGACAAAAAAGAAAAAAACAATTTATGTGCTTGAGATGAGGGTTTTAACGCATCGAAAACGGTAATTAATATACTAAGGTTAATAAAAATCTTTTAAAAAAGGGTGTTGTTAATTGGATTTGACAGTATGGATCGCAATTTGCCAGGTATTACTTTTTCTTATCTTTATTGGTTCAATGTATTTTGGAATTAAGCTTATTTTTAAGAGGATAAAACAAAAATAAGACCGCATAATGATTGCGGTCCTTTTCTTATTACTTTAAGCGAATAGATTAAGTTGTTCATTCACTTTTACTGCCATTGTTTGTTTAAATTCTCCCGAATTGTACCTAATTTTAAAATCATATATGTGTTCCATTGTAACATTATCCCCATAAATTTTATGGAACAAATCGTGTATTTTCTTTTTCATTAGTACACCCTCATATTGATTGTGAATTTTTTTAAACTCGATTTCAATTCTCTCTAATTCTTCTGAAGTGTACAGAGAAATATTTTCTCTAATTTCCAAACGAGCAGCTTCTAGAGCTAAATTACGCAATTTATGGAAGGGGATCGGATGATGAACTTGTAAATCTCTGCCTTTATTATTAGTTATAAAACACCTACCATTATATTTATTGAAACATTCGTATTTCCATTGTTTCGTCTTATCTCTTAAAAAGGTGTTCAATGAGGATAATCCACCCTTCCAATTGTTACCATTTTCCCCTTTACTTATTTCTGATAAGTATTCATATTGACAATATCTACAACCTTTACCATCCCTTAAGCTATTAAATCTAATTCGCGTGTCTTTCTCGGGATGCTTCGGACATCTATACTTCATTTTAGTACTATCGTTTTTATAATCTGTCTCGAGTAATTCATAACCTCGCTTTTCAAATTCAGCTTTAACACTTTCGAAAGATAATCTAGTTTTAGAATGAGCTTCTTCCCTACCACAATAATTACAACCGTGTCCGTTTTTAATATCACTTAACCTAGTCTTCATAATTTTTTCTGGATGTTTCGGACATCTATATCTCATAGGGGTGTAATTATTTTGATATTCAGTTTCCAATAATTCATATCCAGATTTTTTAAATATTTCTTTCGCTGCTTCTAATGTGTGTTTTGTCATTCTTTTTTTAGTTTTATCGTTATAACAATATTTACAACCGTATCCTTGTTTTAAATCACCAAGAGTTATTTTTGTTTCTTTGTTCGGGTGTTCTGGACATTTGTATCTCATTTTAGTTTTAATATTTATATATCTTTTCTCTAACAATTCGTATCCACGCTTTTCAAATTCCTCGATTGCTTCTTCATATGTTATTATTTTCCCTGCACAATAAGGGCAACCGTAGCCACTTTTAAGATTGTTTATATTTATACTTGTTTCTTTATCTGGATGAAGTGGGCAACGATACTGCATTTTCGTTTTACTATTTTTATAAACAGTTTCTAATAGTTCGTAATTACGTTCTTCAAACAATTTTTTTACTTCTTCATATGTTAATTGTTTTCCCACTTTTTTCAAAACCTCCTAGGGTTGTTATTCTAATTGTTTAGACGTAGCCTAAAACAAGAAAAAGACGTGCGGTACACTTAGACCACACGTTTTTCAATGTTGAAATTCTTTATTATACGGTCCTCTTGCTATTAAACAAATAAATCGATTGGTTGTTCTTCTTTTTCTTCCTCAAATTCTTCTATTACAGGCTTCGGAGTAATATTAATTACTTCTTGGAACCTGCGATCCGGCTCATCAGCCCAGTTTGTTTGTTTAATATTTTGCCATTTCTTTTGTTCAAAGAAGAAATATTTATCCAGGAAAGCTGGTGGCTGACCTTTTTGAATCAGAATCAATTTACGATCATCTTTATTACGAACATCTTCAGGCCTCATAAGGTCCATTCCAGTCATCGAATAATTTAAACCATTACTTGAACCACGGTCATTTTGGCTTTGTGAGACTGAATTCGTTAAGATTGTTGTAGAACCTAACATCTTTGAAACTGGTACGGCTGTTGAACTGTCATTAGCTTGAAGAACGATTAAATTATCGCAACTATCGCTGATTTCAGCTACAATACCTTCTCCATAACGATTTTTAAACTGTTGCATCCCTTGGAAAATCAGATTAATGTAAACTCCGCGGGATCTCATTACTGAAACACGCTTTTGCAAATCATTAATAGGAGCAATGTTCGCAATTTCGTCTAATATCAATCTTACTGGTACATCTAAACGATGATTAGGTCGTGTTCTAGCCTCTTTTACAAGCTCTTGAAACACTTGGTCCACGACAATTGCTGTAATCAAATCAAATGTTGATTCTTCATCTCTGGTAAGAATGAATAGAGCCATTTTTTTCTTACCTAAGTCTTTCAATGTAAAGTCACTGCTTCCTGTAAGCTGTTGGATCTCTTTGATAGCCCATAATTGTAACCTTACACCAAACCCGACTAAGATACCGGAACGTGTTTTATCTTCCGATAAACTAAAGATACGATAGAATGTTTTTGCTTCCGAATCATCCGGTAAACCTTCGAATAATGTATCTAGATATTCTGGGTCTTTTCCGATTTGCAACCCTAATTTTAATACGTTTGATAGATGTTGCTCTTCAATTGGGCTAGCTTCTTTTAGATACAAAATTAATGCTGCATATAAACTACGCTCTGCCTTCTCCCAAAAATCACTCTTCTTTTCTTCACCGGTATTTTTCATTATCGTATTAACCAATGTAATAGCTTCTGTTCCACTATTTACGTAATGAAGGGGGTTATATCTGTCTGATTTGAGAAAATCTAAAAGATTAACACGAACTACTTCATATCCTAAAGACTTTAAATGAGGCACTGTAGCATTATAAATATCTCCTTTTGGATCAGTTACCACAAAGCTGTTACCCATTGTTTCAGAAATATGTAAGATGTTAGGGATTGAGTAGCCTGAAGTCTTCCCACTGCCTGATCCACCATAAACTATGACCATTTGGTTGTTTTGATTGGTAAGTTCTTGAATACACTGTTTTCCGTTAAATCCTCCTACAATCATTCCTTTTTCTGACTGCTGGAATCTTTGTTTTATTTCTTTATTATTGGCCCATCTAGCTTTTCCGTGAATGCCGTGTTTGGAAGCATCAATCTTACTGAATCTTTTAGATTTACCAAAGAGCATTTTTGAAAAGAAAACGGAATAAGCTAACCAGTAAATTCCTTGGACCTTAATATTTGTATAAAGCGTATGTGCAAATTGAGTAGATTCATCTCCTCCAGTTCCCCATATAAGCGTTTTAAATGGGGCTAATGGCGTTTTAGTTAATGAATCTAACAGAATACTTAACCCCTCAATTTTGTTTGTTTTCATATAACCTACAAGCAATATCAGATACCCTAGTATCAATAAATTAAAAGCAAATCCTAATGAAATAAACATTCCAACACGTATGATCCATCTGTTATCTTTTAATTTCATCGACTCATCCCTCTTCCTTTTGATTTTTCTCGTTCTGCTTCCTGTTCAATTTGCCTCCAGGCCTTTCGTTGAATACGTTCCATATCACGATGACTTTGCTTAAGTAGCTGTTCCACCGTATTAATCATATTCTTTGAGAAACCCAATTCGGAAGAAGGAGATGAAGGTTGATAATCTTGGGTTTTGCTATATTCAGTTGTATATGTTCGTTCCCTTTCTTTATCAAGCTCCTTTAAAATATCCCTTGCTTCTTCCCTGGAGAAGTTTCGCTCTACTTGTAATCTTTTTTCGTGTTCTGCTATCTCTTTAAGCATCTTAACGTGAATCGGATAAATACCAACTTGTCGTCCATCTTCAGATCTCCCGCGAAAAAAAATATGCACGTGGGGATGATTCGGATCGGAATGATATCCAGCACCCCAGTCTAAACGCCTTCCAATCTTTCTTTGAAATGATGCCATTGTATCTCTGGTTAATTCTTTCATATCAATTTTGAGGCGTATTTGCTCGTCTTCGCTCATCGTGAGGACCATCTTGTGCATAACAACTCCATTTCGGGGTTGTTCTTCAATTCGTTTAAAGAATTCTTTTCTATCCACTTTATCTTCTTTTCCGTTAAATAAAACGGGTTTCTCGCGGTGCTTCTCGCGATCAGCTTCGATGTATTTAATATGTGCTTTTGCTCTTTGGATTGGTTTAGTTGAACCGTTATACCGGATATACCGAAGCACTTTAACAGTCGCAACCATACTATGATTGCTCCTTTGGGACAGGATTTTGTTTGATAAATTCTTCAGTTAAAGCGCTGTTGGTTTTGAGACGGCTATAGTTCTGGATGAGGTGTTGTGTGAATTCATTAACCCAAGTTTGTAGATTCTTTTGATGTGATTCTTTCTGTTGAAGTTGATTCTGTAGTTGTTCTTTATCACTTTCCAGCGTTTGGATCTGTGTGTTCATCTGATCAAAAACCTCAGTAGCTTTTTCTAGTCGAGCGTTAACATTCGTGTTAACTTCTCTTAAGTGTTCATTTTCTTCTATTGCACCTCCTACCTCTTCTAAACCTGCTTTGTCATATTTCTTTTTCATACGAATAGCTGCTTCTTTTCGTTGCATCTCATAATGGTTTTTATTAAAGCCGGCCTTCTGATGTACATCTTCAACAAGTAAAGAAGTTAAACAAGTTTCATAAACATTTTTGGCAGTTAAATTACCAATTCTATTAACGATGTTTTTCCCAATGGATTCCAATCGTTGTTCCAAAGTTTCAATCAACATTTGTTCTGTGACAGATAAAATGGCATCAGCTTCTGTCGGTCGAAGGCGTTGAGAATGATATGCTAAAATAGCATTCTCTAAAGCCATTACTTTCTTTGATTCGCTTCCAAAATCTTCTTTTGCAATCTTCCTTAAGAGTAAAAGCATTTTTGGATCCATTCGAAAAGTTACAGATACCTTAGTCATTTCTTCACTCCTTATATACAGTCTTACACAAGTTAACTTGCGTTAGTAACGCTATCATACTATGATTCCAAAATGAAATCAATAACCAAAAAATAATTCCGGAAATATCCCATTTTACTTGCATCCAATGACAATTGGATGACAAGTTTAACTCTGCATTACCTTCTCACTTAACGTGAGACAGGTCAGGGTTTTGATCTTTTGATTGGTTTTGACCTTGCCCTTTGGTTTTCGCTTCGCGTGAATTCAAAAACAATAAAATTGGAAAGAAATCAAAATCTGAGCATAAAGAAAATTATTAGGCATTATAAAATGCATAAAGGAAATTCAAAATAATTAACGAAGTACCTTATATAAATACTATCCAACGTGAAACTTTCATTTTTGCAGATATAATATTTATGTTAAATTTAAAGGAGAGAAAAAGAGGTAAAGGGGTGTAAAACTTGTCGGATGAAAATACAATTTTAACTGCGAAAGAATATGCGGATCTGAAAGGAAAAGATAATTCCTGGGGGACTCGACTTGCAAAAAGAGCAAGTGAACTAGGATATTCTTCTCCTAAAAAAATGGGTAATTATTGGGTCGGTACATATAGCGATTGGGAAACTGTTTTAACTAAATCAGGAATTCAATTACGTAATCGTGAAAAGAAAAATAAAGATTAAATTAACTTCTATCCAGAACAGATGGTTTGCTGTCGGCTAGATTATCAAAGGGAATACTCACTACGCTCCGTTTGCCCTTTGACAATCTAGTTTTTTTGTGCGCTTTTTACTCAAACATACGCCAAACGTACCAAAAAGCACTATCCCCTTTGCGTATGTGATTGATCAAGTTTAGCACAAAAAAATGCCCTCTTAAGTGCTCCTTTCAACACCGCCTTCACACCCAAAAAGCACTCAAAAACCTTTTAAAATGTAGGAATTTGACGAATTTTTTTAGTTGTTATGCAAGTTAACTTGTGTAATAATAAGAGTATAAACAAATTACATTTTCAAGGAGGAAAACAAATGGATATTATCACGAATTTGGGAAATCTCATCACCGCCCTGTCCGGTTGGTTGGCTCTTTTGTCACTACCGATTTTAGGCGTCGTCGCCACAAAAAGTGGCATTAAGTACGCTAGTAGTGATGATCCACACGAAGCGAAGGCTGCTTTTGATTTATTGAAAAAAGCTGCCATCGGATGTGCGATTGCAGTTTCTGGAACATATTTAGCAGGCGTAATTATGGGTTACCTAAAGTAATATTTTTTTTAGTCTTTTACGCAAGTTAACTTGCTCCAAGGAGTTGATGAATTGAATTTTTTAGATCCCGTAGATTCGGCGATGGAGATTATAAGAAACTTTATGTCTGATGTCGCCTCGGATTTCATCACATCTGGAATGAAGTATATGAGTGAGTATGTAGCTAATCCTACAAACTTCAATAAAATACCTCATTTCGATGAACTAATGATAGGCACTCAAGCTATTGGTTCTTCAGTAGCAGTTGTTTTTTTCTATCTTCGATTACTAAATGCTTATAAAGATCTTGTAACCGAAGAGAGTGATGTCAACTACTCCGAAATAATCGGAAATTTTGTCATCACTCTCGTGATGGTTTGGAGCTTTAAACCGTTCCTAACAAAATTTATCTTTCCGATTACAAACGAATTGATTGAGTGGATAGGAGCTTTCAACGTAGATGTGAACGCAGCTGGTCAAGTTGTTGATAAAATCTCACCATCTGCCGGACTAGCAACAGCATCACTGCACATTTTGTTTGTGGTTCTTGTATTTGGAATAGGTTGCTTAGTGTTTAGCATCGCCTCAATGATTAGATTCGCTCACCTGGTAATTGCAATGATCGCTGGACCAATCTTTATGGCTACATACGCAAATAAATCTGGTGTATTTAAATCATTTTTAATGAGTTTAACAGCAGTTATCTTCACCCAAGTAATCCATATGTTGTCTTTCGCACTAATCGTTTGGACAGCATCTGTTGGAACATTTGAGATGCTGATGTTATCGCTTGCCTTCATTATTGTAGGAATTTGTGGTCCACACGTAATCAAACAGTGGTTGTTTAGCTCAGGAATTGGTGGAGCTAGTGCTGGAATCGGTCGTATGGCAATGATGAGATTCTCATTTAAAAGATAAAAAGGAGTTTAATATGAACGATAAAAAAATCACTTATGAAATCCCAAGGAATGTGAGAGTAAGTGGATTATTTTTGAAGCTCAATGTAAAGGGATGGGTATCTATGATTCTCATCCCTTCTTCTCTTTCAGGGCTCACATTCTTTCTTTTTGGAAAATCATTTACCTCATTTGTCATTTCAGGATTAGTCACTTTAATTACATATATTTCCCTTGAAGTAGATGATAAGACGGGGTATAGCAATTACCAACTACTATTATTAGCTTTCAATAAAAGCTTAGTGAACAAAAAAATCACACCTAAATGGGGAGGAACGGAAAATGAAGAATCAAAAAAATATGTTTACATTGACATCAAAAAATAAGAAAAAACAAGGAAAGAAAAATAGCTTACTAGCAAAGTTAAGAGGTCAAAAATTCATTGAGATCCCAGTAGAAGGTTTTGAAAACGAGGTTATTCGCACAACTGACAATCGCTATAAAATGGTCATCAAGATAACAGATCCGGTTAACCTGGATCTGTTAGATGAACAAGGCACACAAAAAGTAGTGAACAAACTAAGAGCTGCATTAAATACTCACATTACAGGACAAAGATGCCAAATCTTAATTTCATCAGATTCAGTGGATATCAATGAGTACTTAAATGAATTAAATGAAAAAGCTTCTTCGGAAAACGATGAATTAAAGATTGATGTAACACGTTCAATGCAAGAATACCTTTACGATTACTCGTTAAAAGCAAGAAACATCCACAATTTCTATATGGTGGTTGAATCAAACGAAAAAGAATATCACGAAGCGTTAAAAACACTTTATGACCTATCGAAAAACATCATTGAAAACCTTAAAAGTGCTGGAATGAATGCTATTCCAATTAAGGAAGAAGAAGTTAAGGAGTTAGTGTATAACAAGTTCTCTCCTAATACGAAATTAACACAACCTTATGAACCAGAAATGGACCTTACGGCTTGGCAGCCACCAGACTTTGTACAGAAAAATAGCTTACAAATTGATGGTATGCATTACGCCTTTTACACAATATCCTATTTTCCTAAATCAGTAGAAGCTGGTTGGTTAGATGGCATTATGAATTGCAGAGCAAACTTGGACATCTCGATATCACTAGAATCAACAGATAAAGGTGATCAGATTGAACGAATCGACAGACAAATAAGAGAGCTCCAGACGAGACTATTAGGAAAACTACCAGTTTCAATAAAACGAAAATATGAAACAGAGATTAAAAGCTTAGAAAGATTGCTAGATCGTTTATCAGATGATAGTGAGAACTTATTTAACAGTTCCATAATCTTAACAGTTCGTGAAGAAAATGAAGAAAAGCTAACATCAGCTTGTAAAAGACTAGAATCTAGTATTAAAGCAAACCGATTAAAATCAAAGAGAATCCCACAGAATCCTAACTGTTTCTTCTATTCACTTCCTTTAGGATATAAAAACGAAGATATTGAAAAACGTTACAGTTGGCCATTCTATGCTGAACTAGTGGCTTCAATGGTTCCATTTAACTCAGCAGAACTAAATGAAAATACAGGCTTATTCGTAGGTTTAAATGTTAAAAGTGAGTCACCAGTTATCTATGATGCTTGGGATAATTCAAAATATAACAATTCCAATTTGTCGATTTTGGGAGAGAGTGGTTCAGGAAAATCAGCATTTCTAAAGATGCATATCTTTCGCGAACACTGTTTCGGTAAGTGTAAACGACAATTTATCATTGATCCAGAGAGAGAATACCACATACTTCCTGGAGCAAATCGAATTATCTTTAAACCTGGTTCACCATTTGTTACAAATCCATTCCATATTCGTAGTACGGTTCTAGATTCAGATGACGAATTATTAGAATCAACGAATATTAAAGATTATCTACCTAGAAAAATCAGTGATATGTTGACGTTTTTCAAGTGGATCATTCCAGAAATGAATAGTTTAGAGCAAGCAAACTTACTTGAAGCAATTACAAAGTCCTACGAATATTACGGTTTATCATTAAAAGAAGAGATTCATCAATTACCTCCAAAGTTCCCTACTTTAAGTACTTTAGATGAAGTGCTTAAGGATATGGAGGGGATGGAACAAGTTAGAGGAACTCTTAGACCTTATATAACTGGTGTGTATGCTGGCATCTTCAATAATCAGACTAACTGGTCCCTGGATAAAGAAATTAATGTACTTGATATTAATGAACTTGATGAGAGTTTACAAAAACCGATTATGCACTTACTTCTAGGTGATTTGTGGGAAGAGTGTAAAAAAGACCGAAATGAACGCGTTTCGCTAGTTGTAGATGAGCTCTGGTTATTGGCCGACGAAAAGAATCCACAAAGTTTATTTTTCTTGTATTCAATGGCTAAAAGAATTCGAAAATACAGTGGCTACTTAGTGACAGCGACTCAAAATGTTTCTGATTTTTTGAGCATTGGAAAACACGGCAGCTCTTTGATCAATAATTCGCAGTTCAAGATTTTTATGCGATTGTCGAAGAATGATTTGCTGGAACTAGAGCAAAACTTCGAATCATTCTCTGAGAGTGAACGGAACATCTTATCTGGTAACAAACCTAGAGGATATTGCTTGCACGTGGTAAAAACAAAACACGTTGAAATGCGTACAGTCATTACACCAATCGAACAGAAATACTTGAATTTAAAACCTTCTTATGGAGATACATTATTTGCTCCAGTGGAGGTAGGACAATGAAATTAACAAAGAAAAACCTTATTTATATTATTATCGGAGTCGTATTTATCGGCTCCCTTATCGCTTTTTTTATCCAAAATAAAGATAAGGGTCCATTAAAGAAATCAACTGCTACAGTAACAACTATTAAAGAAAAGAAAGAAGAAAAAATCCTCCCACATCGTGACAATGAGGAGGATCAACAACCGGAAGTGATTACAGAATCTAAAAAAGTAGCAGAAAGCTTTGTACAAAGCTATGTAACGCTGTTACCAAAGCATTTTGAGTCGTTTTTAGAGAATGTAGAGCCAATTACAAATGAAGGTTTATATCACAAATTAATGTATGCTAACCCTTCAGAAACGAACTACAGTCGTAAGATACTTAAATTACAAGCTACTCCAATGGATGACATTATTGACCATCGTAAAACGTGGCAAATCATCGCATTTGTGAGAGAAACAAAAGATTCTGGTTCGTACCTAGATAAACAACTCTACTTTCAAACTTATGTTTCCTTAAAAAAAGGCAAATGGGTGTTAAGTGGCTTGGAGGTGAATGATTAATTATGGAATCTATTGAACAGAGAAAGGTCTCTCAAATTGGGGGACTTTTAAAACTTGCTGGTGTAGGTTCCCTTCCCATCCTCATTATTTTTCTCATTGTTGGCGTAGCTGCAACGCTCGCACTCATTACATTAAACGTAGGTAGCAATGATGGATCAGGAGGAACAGCAAAAGTATCACCTGAGGTATTAAGATATGAACCAATAGTTAGACAGTACGCTGAAGAGAATGGGATTGTCCAATATGTTCCGATAATGCTGGCTCTAATGCAACAAGAAAGTGGAGGCCGCGGCGGCGACCCAATGCAGTCCTCAGAGTCTATTGGATTGCTTCCGAATGCCATCACCTCTCCGGTTATTAGCATTCAATATGGAGTACTTCACTTTAAAAACGTCATTACAAAAGCAGATGGCGATGTGAAATTGGCACTACAATCTTATAATTTCGGTGGCGGATTTATTGATTTCGTGGTTTCAAAGCATAGTGGATATACTTTAGAGCTTGCAAAAGAATTCTCAAAGCTACAATCAGAAAAATTGGGTTGGAGTTGTAGTGATTGGCAAGAAAAACCCTACTGTTATGGAGATATTGGATATGTAGAAAAGGTATTTAATTACTATGAAGGATCAGGAATAGGTGGAAGTTCACCGGATAATCCAAATGCATACGGATTTATTTATCCTTCTGGTAATCACGAAGTCACTTCACCTTTTGGATTCCGTATCCATCCGATCACAGGACTTCCGAAATTACACGCTGGTACTGACTTTAGCTGTAATAACGAAGCAATTCCGATTTATTCAGTTAAACAAGGAACTGTAACAAAAGCAGGATGGGAAAATCCTAATAATCATAAACAAGGCTATGGACAACGCATTTATGTTGATTACGGTAATAATGTAGTTTCTGTATTCGGACATTTATCAGCTATAAGTGTAAAAACTGGAGATACGGTCCAAATGGGCCAAGAAATCGGAAGATGTGGTAATACCGGCGGTTCGACAGCAATGCACTTACATTTCGAGATTCGTTTAAATGGCAATCCAGTTGATCCTATGCCCTACTTAAAAAATTAAAAGGAGAGATTCAAATGAAATTTATCTTCCAAATATTTGCTGGTTTAATAATCGCTAGTTTATTAACTTCTACAATCGTTTTCTACAAAGTTTATCACAAGGAAAAGGCACTAAGAGAAAGATTGGATGTACATATAACAGAACTTAAAACACAGCTTAAGGTTTCTGAAGGTAATAACGAACAATTGAAATATACTGGTGAAGATTTTATAAAGACAATGTTTACCTACACAAACAAAACGTTTAAAGAAGCAAAAAAAGCCACTCTAGATCTTTTAAGTAGCAAAGGAAAGGAAAAGTACTTAGAGTCGTTAAAACCCAGTGAGGAAGACGAACCAACAGCAGAAATAGCTGATTTTACATATGATTCAACCGTAAAAATAAAAGAGTCCTATTATAAAAGAATTGATGCGGGATCTGCTTTGATAGAAATACAATTTGACCATTCTCTTATAGCAAATAAAGTGAAAAGCAGCATACCTTATGAAGCGAAAGTCTGGATCACGAATAAAAATGGAAAATGGAAAGTTGAGAAATATGAATTGAAGCAAGTTATATGAGAATGAGGATTAAAACCTCATTCTTTTTTATTTACTTTTTACAATTTGGCACTGTTAAAGTAAATTGTTGATATTTCACTAATAAAGAATAAACCATCGTTTTGTTCGTACTCCGTTACATCAATACTCGATAATATTTACTTCTTTTTATGATATTTAATTAGTTGAATAGATTTATCGTGTATCCAAGGCATATCCAAAGGTAAGTTAACGCCAGTACTCCCATCAAAGCCTTCAAACTCTTTATGAAAGACAACTTCACTTGCTTCTTTAGGATATTTCTCAGTCATTTCAACTAACTCTTTTGCCCACTTATCAAAGTCATAATCACTGATTATATTATCATTCAAATGGTAGTAGATATATGAATGAACTAACATTTGATATCTTCTTTGTTGTATCTTCTCAGCTATAGTTTGAATCATAAAAATCACTCCTTTTGATGTTGTACAGATTGTATCTACTCAGCAATAATAACACCATTTTATGAATGGGTAAAAATCAACAATCTTTTATAACAGAACCTACAATTAAAAAAAGACTGTCTAATAATGACAGTCTTAGAAAATTATGTAACTAACAATTCATTTTCATTGTTTAACTATTTCTAACATATCCTTAATGACATTTATAACAGCTTGTGGGTTGTTAATATGGATAGCGTGACCTGCATCTTCAACAATGATATGCTTACTATTTGTAGACAATGTAGCAAGTTCTTTTTGAAATGACATCCAAGCATTCATTGATTCCAATGTATGGTGAGGTTGTAAACCTCCGGTTACTACTATAAGTGGGATATTTCCAAATGATTTGGCAGCACGAATTTGTTCTAGACTTTCTTCAAATACCTCAAGTGAGCTTTCATAAGGAAATCCACTCATATAATCTTCATAAACTTCTTTACTAAATAAAGGAGCCATTTTTTTATTCTGATCCTCGTGACAGGAATCCAAGAGAATTACTCCAGCTACCTCTTCTGGATATGTACTTGCATATAATCTAACATTTAATCCTCCGAATGAGTGTCCAATTAAAACATAAGGAGGTTTTACATTTGCTTCTTGCAGTAATGTTCTAAGATTCTCCACAATTTGTTTACTATGACGTGGTCTTTCATCTGTTTCACTTTCTCCAATACCTGCCCTGTCATAAATAAACATCTTTGCGAACTTTGAAACTTCATCCCTAATTGGATTCCAGTTGTTTAATGTCCAAGCGTATCCTGAATCGAAAACTAAAGTTGGATTTTCGTTTTTTTCACCAAAATACTCATAATTTAATTTCATTCCGCCTATGTCTAACTTTTGACCAACTTCAGTTGTATTAGTAACTTTATTCATATTAGATTACCTCCATAATAATATAACTTCTTCAAGTGAGAGAAGTTCATCTTTTGTAATAATTCTCCAATTATTAATCAATTTCCTGTTCAACTACTCTGACAAGTAAAGATTAATCCCTCATTTTTTAAAATGAAAAAAGACCACATTCTTTGTGATCTTTACTGTAATTCTTATACAACTAACGTAAGCATTATTTGAATAAAAAACATTTTTAATTGGCTAATATTTTCATTCCAATCTTGTTTTTATTTTCATATATCCATAGAAACATATCTTTATTTATATCAAAAATGCTTGGATAGTCTATGAAATACGCCATAAAAATAGTTTGGATACATAACATTGTATGCCATACAGAATTAATCTCATTTTCGGACAAATTATTTATTGAATTATAACTGCTAAATAATTTATCTACAAAGATAATCCACTCTTGCCTTAATGTTTGTTCTGAAAAAACTTCACTTAGAATACTTGTCGCACAGTAACAAATATCAAAAATCCTAACATTTTCCTCTGCAATTTCAAAATCAATGATTCCAACTAATTCATTTTTTTTAGTAATAAAATTGGTCGTGTGAGCATCTCTGTGGATTAATTGTTTTGGTAAGCTTTCAGAAATATTTTTAATATCCTCTTCTAATTCTTGGAAAATAGTATTTAATTTATTAATTTTCTTACCATTATTGATTTCGTTCATTGCCCAGATATACACAGTATAGAGGTTTCTTTTTGCGAATTCATTTTCACCATTATATTTCTCCATTGCCTTATGTAATGATGCAATTATACCTCCAAATAATTGAGGAAGATTAACATCTTGAAGGCATTCCTTAGGTGTGATTGTCTCCCCTTCAAAATACTCATAAATTGAGAAATATTGACCTTTATATTCATAAAAATCTTTGCCGTTTTTATTAATCAATGGACGCTGAACCCTTGTATTAATAGAATCTAAATAATCTAGGAGTTTATGTTCTTTAACAATATCTTTTGGACCTGTTTTCTGCTTAAATACATATTTCTTACCATCAACATTACTTATTATGGATACTTTATTTGAAATCGTGTGAATATCAACTACTGCTATATCCCAATTGCTAACTATTTCAGAAACATTCAAATTCATTATATCGCCTCCCTTTAAACAAGTTATTGAATATTAATGTTATAAATTCCTTCTTTTGTAGAATGTTATTGATGAACAAAAAAGTCGATTTCCATTTTTGGATATCGACTTTGAAAATTATGTAACTAGTCGAGTAGAAAGGAGTCTTTTTACCTTACGGTAAATCGAACTCCATCCCCTCCCAGAACCGTGCTTGCGCTATTAACGCACACGGCTCCTCCAACTTATCATTCACAGAACTCAGCTAATTTCTATCTGATTTTACTATTCTGCTATCCTTAGTAGTTTTGTTTCCATTTATTCTACCTCTGTGTGTAGTAAATGTGTCCCTATTAAGGTTGATATTTTGGTAGCAGCCTTTCCTCCATCGGCATTACCCAACTTCATAGGTACTACGCTGCTATCCGACTCCCTAC
>NZ_NTZO01000092.1 GCF_002559405.1 Bacillus sp. AFS001701
TATAATTACTTATTGATACTTTTCCAATATAAATTTTTATTTGAAATACGTAAACGCTTTCTTTTACCGCTCCCTAAGGGAAAAATGTAAAACTAATTAAAAATTAAATGATGACAGGTTCCTACAGTTAAAGATTTTGATAGATGGCTAACTTTTATTTTTTTGTTGAGATAAAAAAAGTTAATTAAATTAGAAATCATATTTATGGTAAAATTTAACTTGAGGTTATGAGAAGCTGTATCAGTGTTTTTTATCAAGGTGTGGGGAGGATTTTTTTATGAATTTTAACCTTAAAGAAGCGATTGAAGTTTTAGAAAGAACACCCAAATCATTAGAGTCCCTTTTATCAGGTTTATCTGAGTCTTGGTTAAACTGTAATGAAGGTGAAGGAACTTGGAATGCTTCTGAAGTCATCGATCATCTAATTGAGTGTGAAAAAACAAATTGGATTCCAAGGGTGAACTCCATTCTTAACAAAGAAGGAAACAACCATTTCCCGCCATTCGATCGTTTTTCGCATTTAAATGAAAAACATGAGAAATCAATTGAAGAAAGACTGCTTGATTTTAAGAATTTAAGAACGGAAAATATTAAAAGACTACAATTATTAGTGGACCCTAATAACCATCTGGAATTAGAAGGGATACATCCTGACTTTGGCTCCGTTAAATTAAGAGAATTATTATCCACTTTGGTCGTACATGATCTAACCCATGTAACTCAAATTACAAGAGTGATGGCAAAAAGATACAAAACTGACGTAGGACCTTGGATTGCAAATTTAAGTATATTAAAGAAATAGCCAGCGTTTATAAAAGGTTTATTCATACTCGGGGAATTCCGAGTTTTTTTATGTTAAACTATTAGTTAAATTAAAGAGAAAATAGATTTTTAGTGTATTTAAAAAGGAGAGAAGTTTAGGTTGGATATCATACTACAAATTCTTATACTCATCAGTATAGGACTTGCTGCAGGAACAGTCGGATCATTGATTGGTTTAGGCGGAGGAATTATTATTGTTCCAATGCTACTTAATATTGATCACTTTTTATCCGCTTTTTCGACTGTACCAATTCATGTTGCAGTTGGAACTTCACTTATTACAATTGTGTTTTCATCGCTTTCATCCACCCTTTCGTATCATAAGCAGAAACGAATTGATTATAAGAGTGGTATTTTATTTTTAATAGGAAGTGTTCCTGGTAGCTTACTAGGTACATACATCAATTCGCTTTTAAATACAGAGCGGTTTACTTTATTTTTTGGTATATTTTTAATCTGTATATCAGTCTTTCTATTTGTTTCTTCAAAATTAAATAAAAAATCAAAGGAAATACATAAAGGGATTATACGAACATATACAAATGATGAAGGTGAGGCATATACATATAGCTATAGTCTTCCGTTGGCGATTTCTTTATCTATTTGTATCGGGATCATCTCAGGATTATTTGGAATTGGTGGAGGAATATTGTTAGTACCAATGATGGCGTTTTTATTTGGTTTTCCACCTCAGTTAGCTGTTGCGACTTCAATGTTTGTCGTTATGTTTACGACTCTTGGAAGCTCAATTTCATACATAGCATTAGGAGAAGTAAATTTCTATTACATTCTTTTACTTATTCCCGGTGCATGGTTTGGTGGAAAAATTGGAGCGTATATTAATCAAAAATTAAAAACTGAAACAATCGCATTAATTTTAAGGTTAGTCGTGTTATTTTACGGCATAAAATTAATTATAGAAAATATTTAAAAAAAGGATGGTGGAACAATGGAAACAAATCAAACGATAAATATTCGGTTGTTCCATACAAATGACATTCACAGCCACTTTGAAACGTGGCCAACAATTGTCGGTTTGTTGAAGTCTAAAAGAGAGTTGGCTAATGGGAAAGGTGAGGCCACACTTACATTTGATATTGGGGATTTCGTTGATCGATTTCATCCAATGTCGGAGGCCACTTTAGGAAAGGGCAATGTGGAACTTTTAAATGATGCAAAGTTTGATGCAATTACAATAGGAAATAATGAAGGAATTACCTTATCAAAAGGTGAATTGTTAAACCTTTACGAAGATGCAAAGTTTGAAGTACTAGTTGGTAATTTAACCATTTCAGATGAAGGTACCCAGAGTTTCAGCAAGCCGTTTGAAATATATGAAAAAAATGGAGTAAAGCTAGGAGTAATTGGTTTAACAGTCGCTTATCCTGTGTTTTATGAAACATTAGGATGGAGTATAAAAGATCCGTTTGAAATGTTAAATAACATATTGCCAATTGTCAAAGAGCAATCAGACATTGTCATTATACTTTCTCATTTAGGCATGAGAGACGATCAGAGAATCGCTGAACAATTTTCAGGAGTCGATATTATCTTAGGTGCACATACTCATCATTTATTTCCAAATGGAGAGTATGCTGGTGAAACTTTACTTTGTGGAACAGGTAAACACGGTAACTATTTAGGCGAGGTTTTAATTACTGTAAATAAAGAGACGAAAAGTATTATAAATACGGAAGCTTCAGTTACTGAAGTACATACAGTCCCAACATATTACCAAGATGAAATGACGAAAGTGATGTTGGCTAATTTAATGAGATTAAGTAAAGCAATTTTAAATGAACCAGTGACACAACTAACGAGCAACATGGGTGTGAATTGGTTTAAAGATAGCTCATTACCGAAATTATTAGCAAATGCACTTCGCCAATGGACGAAATCAGATATCAGTATACTAAATTCGGGCATTTTACTTGAAGGCTTAACGCATGGACTTGTTACTAAGGGTGACATTCATCGAATTTGCCCACATCCTATTAATCCTTGTGTCGTTTATTTGTCTGGTAATGAATTACTAGATGTTTTAAATCGTTGTGAAGATAAAGAGTTGACTCATTTGAAGATGAAAGGTTTTGGATTTAGAGGAAAAGTAATCGGAAAAATGGTTTACGATGGAATCACTATTGTTTATAGGGATAAGAAAAGGCATTTTTATCAAGAAGATCTATTTATTAATGGAGAAATGTTAGATTTAAATCGAATGTATGCGATCGGAACTTTGGATTTATTTACGTTTGGTCATTTTATTCCTACAATTCGTGATGCTAGGCATAAAAGATTTTTTATGCCTGAATTTATTCGTGATGTGTTATTTTGGGCTTTAAAAAATGTATGAAATTTATCAAGATTAGACAGGTTTCACTTTTGTTTTTTTCTCATATTTTAGAATGAGAAAGGAGCGTTGAACTTGATCAATTTAAGCCCAATTAAAATAGATAATCATACATTTAATGCTATTACAGTTTTACTTCCAAAAACTACATTATTGGTTGTTATGAATGACAAAGGATATATTATGTGCGGAGCATTAGATGTGGCTTTATTAAATGAAAGATTGCGCGATCGTCAAATTATCGCAGGCCGAGCAGTTGGAGTAAAAACAATCGAAGAATTATTAAATGCGCCTTTAGAATCCATTACTGTTGAAGCAGAAAAGTTAGGTATTCAAAAAGGAATGATTGGAAGAGACGCATTATTAAAGATGATATAAAAAAAGCCACTAAATTTTTTTAGTGGCTTCTTGTGTAAACGAAGTACAAAAAAATTGATTATTACAACGTATTAACTGTTATGAATAGCCATATATTTAATAAAAAAATTGTTCAAGGAGAAAACAATGAGAGTTGTTGAAGTATCAACACTTGTCCCAGGTACGATCTTAAGAAAACCGGTTTATAATGAACATGGAAAAATGATCGTTAATGCAAATATTCCTTTAACAGAAGAAATGATAAATCAAATACATAAATTAGCTATTCAATTTGTTTTAGTACATGCTCAATCATCAGAACATTTAATGGGTAAGACAATTAATTCAGACGAACTTCGCACTGATATCACAAACAAAATAGAAGATACTTTTGTTAAATTAATTAGCGAAGATGTTTATTTAAGAGGGCTATCTTTAGAAAAAAACTCATTGAGGCTTAAAGAAATGATAAAATCACTGCAAAACGAATTATGGCAACAGAAGGATGTTTTATCTTTATTGGTTGACGTATTACTATATGATGATTATCTCTTTACTCATTCTCTAAATGTAGCTATGTATTCGTTAGGAATTGGATCGGCATTAGATATAAGTAAAATTGAGCTTAATTTACTTGGATTAGGTGCACTTTTACATGATGTCGGGAAAATGGCTATACCAAAAAAGATTTTAAATAAACGGGACCGTTTAACTGAAGATGAATATGCGTTCATGAAACAACATACAATTGCTGGATACGATATGCTACGACAAATATCTTCTATTCATCCAATTGTTGCTGACTGTGCATTACAGCATCATGAAAAGATCAATGGAAGCGGCTATCCAAATGGTTTATTTGGAAAGGAAATGCATCTTTTCTCAAAAATCATTGGAATTGCCGACTTTTTTGATGCTGTTACTTCAAATCGAGTATATCGACAAGCAATGCTCCCGCATGAAGGATTAACATTATTAATGAATGGAAGTGATAAATTTTATGATGCTAAATTAATCAGCATATTTAGCGATCTACTAACCGTTTATCCAACGGGATTACTCGTAAAATTGAACGATAGTAGGCGGGGAATTGTTTTTAGACAAAACGATGTATCTACAGATCGTCCAGTTGTGCGGATAATTGAAGAAAACGGAAGAAAGTTAAGTATTCCTTATGAAGTGAATCTTTATAATGAGTTAAAATTAGAGATTATCGAGTGTGATCAAACAATTAAAAGCGTTTATTATTAAATGAGATGTTTCAGAGAAATTACTGGGGCATCTTTTTTATTGTTTTGTACAAATCCATTAAGAATGAACAGGCATTGACATGCATACCCATTAGTAAGGGGGCATGGATACGATGAAAAGGTTTAAGTACAGACGTGTTCCAAAAAATAAATTTTTTGTTTCAAAAAGAAAATCTTTTGGCGGATTTAAAACTAATTCAACTAAAATTACACAATCAATTCGTAATATATTTCCAAATAAATATGTAGTTATTTGTATTGTTCTATTATTTTTTTCATTATATGCTTTTTGGGAAATAGATAAAATTTTCACTCCAACGATCTTAAAATATTCTGAGAAACAAACAAGACGAATTGCTTCTTTAGTTATCAATGAAGCGTATGAATCGGCATCTAAGGAACTTCAAGGGCAGGATATTATCATTCGGGATGTTGATGAGAATGGTAAAGCGATCATAAGTACGAATACATATTTAATCAATAAAATAATTGGTTCTACTACTCAGCATGTTGAAGAAAATATACGTAGAGTTGAAAATGGGGATTTATCATTTTTATCTTTATCAAAAGCAGAAATGAAGAAAATGAAGGCGGATAATAAGGGGCTTTATTTAAAAGTACCAATTGGGGTCGTTACTAATACAGTACTTTTAGGAAAACTTGGACCTACTATACCAGTTCGCTTTTCTGTAGTCGGTGATGCAGTGGCTAATGTTACACAAGAAGTTAAGCCATTTGGATTTGATAATTCTGTAGTCGAAATTATTATGAATGTAGAAGTAAATATGAATGTAATTATCCCGTTTAGTACAAAATCAACAAAGGTGAAAGTAGAAGTCCCAATTGCTACTGAAATTATCGATGGGGAAGTTCCAAGTTATATTCCATTTACTCCAAATACTCAGGCTAATCCCATCAACAACAAAAGGAAAAAAATAAATTTAAAATAGAGCAGACTAACTAGTAGATTTGGATAAGTTAGTCTGCTTTTTCTCATTAATGGTTTCAATTTACCTTTTTTATTTGCTTCGATCCTGACGCTCCCAAAGACGTAATTTTGGATAGGGATCAAAAGACCACTCTGAATAACCATTGTCTTTGTAAATACCGTAGTGCAAATGTGGCGGGAATTTTCCAGATGTCCCTGGAGGTCCATATCCAGTACTTCCAACATAGCCAATAAGTGTTCCTGGCTCTACTACTTGCCCTCTTTGAAGGTCTTTGTTAAAGCCACCTAGATGAGCGTAGTAATGATAATTATTATATAAGTCTCGAATTCCGATTCTCCATCCTCCAATTCGATTCCATCCCTTTGTCTCAATAACTCCATAGCATGTAGACCTTACAGGAGTACCATAATTTGCAAAAATATCAGTGCCTTCATGAACTCTTCGTCCACCAAAGCTTCGAGGTGCACCCCACGTACTACGATAACTATGTGTACTGCGAATTGGTAATGGGAAGGCATTACCTTCTATATTTAATTTTCCGTAATATTGATACAAACTAGCGTATTCATCGATAATATCAACAGTTATTGCTCTTTGGTAGTAATCCCATAGCATCATTCGAATATATTGCCTGGATGGGCCATAGAAATGCAATCGATGAATGAAAGTGTACAGAATATCCTCATCATCTTCTAATGAGGCTTTTCCATCATTATTTCCATCTAAACCAATGCCGCTAAATAAATGGATAGTAGGAGCGTATGTGTCTTTCTTAACCGGATTTGATAGGCCACTCCAATCCTCTGGTTTAATATAGATCGAAAGGACACCATTTTCGCGTTTTGGTATATCGTTCCTAACACTACGTACATTTCGTTCATAAGTATCGATAGCTGCAAAGTAATACCAAGGGATAAAGGTTAGTGTTTCACCTTTTTTATATAAGGCCATTCGTTCTTTATTAAGCTGAGCTTGATCAATTTCTTCTGCATTTGTAAATGATGGCATTATGAAGATAACCACCATACAAAAAAGTACAATTATTTTTTTCAAAACCATCATCCTTTAAATTGATTTACATCTATAGTTTGGTTAAAGGAGCGACTTTCATAAATGGAAATTATAGGGATAATAGGGATAATCAAACGAAAGTTTTTCATATCCGCGAAAAATGTAGTAATATATAAACTATTGGAAGAGAAAATGAAATATGTCGTAAACGAATAAACGTTGGAGGAATTTCAAATGGCATCAAAAAAAGAAGAATATTTGAGAAAGCCCGAGTGGCTAAAAATAAAATTAAACACAAATGAATCTTACACAGAATTAAAGAAAATGATGCGATCTAAAAATCTTCATACTGTTTGTGAAG
Organism: Bacillus sp. AFS001701; assembly: GCF_002559405.1. Taxonomy (GTDB): domain Bacteria; phylum Bacillota; class Bacilli; order Bacillales; family Bacillaceae_G; genus Gottfriedia. Next base: position 7,102 of record NZ_NTZO01000092.1, read on the forward strand.
AAGCTCGTTGTCCAAATATCCATGAATGTTGGGCAGTTAGAAAAACAGCTACATTTATGATCCTAGGTGCGGTTTGTACTCGTGCATGTCGTTTTTGTGCAGTTAAAACAGGTTTACCAACTGAGCTTGATCTACAAGAACCAGTTCGAGTTGCTGAATCTGTAACACAAATGAACCTAAAACACGTAGTTATTACAGCAGTTGCTCGTGATGACTTAAGAGACGGTGGAGCAGCTGTATTTGCAGAAACTGTTAGAGAAGTTAGAAAAGCAAATCCATTTACTACAATTGAAGTTTTACCATCTGATATGGGTGGGAAATTTGAAAACCTTAAAATGTTAATGGATGCAAAACCAGATATTATGAACCATAATATTGAAACAGTTAGAGAGTTAACTCCACGTGTTCGTGCAAGAGCTACGTATGAAAGATCACTTGAATTTTTACGTAGAGCAAAGGAAATTAACCCTAGCATCCCTACAAAATCAAGCATCATGCTTGGATTAGGTGAAACAAATGAACAAATTTACGAAGCAATGGATGATTTACGTGCTGCAGGTGTAAATATCATTACATTAGGTCAATATTTACAACCAACGAAAACTCATTTATCTGTTAAAAAATACTATACTCCTGACGAGTTTGCAGCCCTAAAAGAAATTGCTTTAGGAAAAGGTTTCTCACACTGTGAGGCTGGTCCACTAGTTCGTTCATCATATCATGCTGACGAACAAGTAGAAGCTGCTAAACAAGCATGATAAAAAAGCACTAGCCTAAGCTAGTGCTTTTATTTTTTACTTTGAAATCTGATCAAAATGCATGCTTTGTTTATCCACATCAAAACCTTCAGCTAAATCTTTGATTTTTTGCTCTAATTGTCCATCATTAAGCTGTCCATATTTATTTAGTTGTTCAATATTATTTATATTTTGTAAGGAATTTGAAGTAAAGATATGATAGTAACTAGGGAGTGCAGATTGAGCAGTTTTTTCAACCTGTTTTCTAGCTAATGATTTATCACCATCTGATTGATAAGCAATCAATACTTCTTGGTCTGTAACTAGTGTAGCTGCATCGTCTATATCAGGAAGCTTTACAACTAAATAAGAAATGAATTTTGACACTTCTTGTTTATCAATAGTTAATGTATAATCACCATCTTTACCTAAAACATCTTGCTTTTGTAGTCTAGAAAAGCCATAATCTTTGTAAGAGTTGTTTGACATTTTAGCATTTACATCGCCTAAATCCATCGGCTTTGTATTTAATTGTTTAGGTGTAGGATTTGTTCGATGTTCATTTTTATATGTTACGTCCTCATAATCGAACTGTCTTGAATGACTTGGACCGAATGAACATCCTGTTAATAAAAATAAGGTTAATAAACAAACTAAATATTTACGCATATTAAATACCACCTTTTAATAATCATTGTAAAATTAGTATGCCAAAATATTAGTTACATATTTATGGGAGTAAAAGGAAGGAGAATACAAATTGGTTTGCATACAGAATATTTGCTATGAAGTAGTTGAAGATTACCGTGAAGGATTCAATGAAGAAGCCTTTAAAGCGAGATATGCAGAGATCCTTTCAAAGTATGATTACATTGTTGGGGATTGGGGCTATGAGCAGCTAAGACTTAGAGGATTTTTTGATGATTCTCAAAAAAATGTTCCATATGATTCAAAAATAAGTACATTACGTGAATATATTTATGAGTATTGTAATTTTGGATGTAAATATTTTGTTGTTAAGAAAGTAAAAAATTAAATGATGGGGAAACCCATCATTTTTTATTTTTAGGAAATTTACATAAACAACTTTTGTGGATAAAATATTTTTTGATTTTTTGAAAGAATAAAAACCTTGTGGATAAGTTTGAATCTTTTAACAAAAATGTGAATAACTAAAGACTTAATCACAAAAATAGTGGACAACTTTTTAGTTATCCACTATTTTTCAGACTATTTAGTAAAAATAAATTATTTATCCACAGGATCGAAAAATTAGAAAATAATTTCACTAAGAAAATCTAATAATTCAGCTGCCTTTTCTTCAGAAATTCCGAAAGCAAATTCTAAGTAACCTTCTTCTTTTAAATCATCTGAACCAATAATTGCAAAACGATTACTTTGCATATCCATAATCATAACTTTGCCATAATGACGATCAGAATATACTAAAGCAAGATCATGTCTTTGCTCTTCTCCCATAAAGCTTACAAAACGAGTCTTTGCTTGAATAGTGTCATCATATAAGAAAAAACGTTCTGACATTTTTTATTCCTCCATTATACTAAAATAAGATTTGGCTTATATCCTAAATGGTGATGTGCTTTAATATGTCACACAGTTTTCTTATTACAATTGAATGAGTTTCGACTAAGTCTCCACCTAAGAAAGTAACTCCTGTAGTAGCAAAATTTGCATCGTCACCTTTTACTAAATCATTTAATGTTAATAATTGTCTTGGGTTTTAGCTTCATTGTTCTTACCGCGTCCTATCCAATGAGCAAAGGCAAGGGAAGCTGCTTCAGTAACTCTTACAATCTCAAGTTCTAATTCACGCTCCAAAAGTTCATCCCCCAGAAAAATATTCACCTATATAATATAACAAAAATCGGTAAGAAACGCTTTCATTTGTCGATTTTTTTCGAATTTAGCTATAAAATAAATATAAGTCCATAAAATGTAGAAGATAGAATTGAGAAGGAAGTGTACATATGTACTTTGTAAATCGTCAAAACATATTAGATCGAATAGAAATTTTAAATTCAATGCTTGAATTTTATGCGTCAAACAGCAGCCATCCAAAAAATAAAATAGAAGAATTAGCTTTGGAAAGAATGACACATCTTTTAATTGACAGTATGTTAGATATTGGAAATACAATGATTGATGGCTTTATAATGAGGGACCCAGGAAGTTATGATGACATTGTTGATATTCTAATGGATGAAAAAGTTATTACTGCATCAACTGGAGAATCGATAAAAAAATTAATTCCAATTCGAAAACATTTATTACAAGATTACACATCTTCAATTACAGAAAAAATAGTGACGACATTAAGCGAAAATATAGAAGCATATAAGGAATTCCCGGTTTCGGTTCAAGCTTTTCTTGATAAGGAACTAGGAGTAATTAATGCTTTTAGTAGCGATGAGGAAAAATAATCTTTATTTTTCTATGTAAAATTTGATACTAATGCTGTTTTTCTTGTCTTACCGAGAGGGCAGCTTGACTAGTAAGGAGTGGCAATATGAAACAATATAAAGGATACTTAATTGATCTAGATGGAACTATGTATCGTGGCGAGGAGCAAATTGAGGAAGCTAGTCTTTTTATAAAGGCTCTGAAGGAAAAAAATATTCCATATCTTTTTGTGACAAATAATTCTACACGTAAACCAGAACAAGTGGCTGATAAACTTAATTCCTTTAATATTCCAACTACAAAAGAACAGGTCTTTACAACAAGTAATGCCACAGCAAATTACATAAAAGAACAAAAGGCAGATGCTACTGTTTATATGATCGGTGAAGAGGGCTTACAATATGCCTTAGAGGAAGTTGGTTTAACAATTACAGATGAAAATCCTGATTTTGTAATTAGTGGTTTAGACCGTAGTATTAATTACGAGAAATTAGCAATGGCTTGTATAGCTGTAAGAAATGGCGCGACATTTATCTCCACTAATGGCGACATAGCGATTCCAACTGAAAGAGGTTTATTACCTGGAAATGGTTCACTAACATCTGTTATTGCAGTATCAACTACAGTAAAACCAATTTTTATTGGAAAACCTGAATCAATTATTATGGAACAAGCATTAAAAGTTCTTGGTGTTGCAAAAGAGGATACATTAATGATTGGTGATTATTATGATACAGACATTATGGCTGGAATTAATACTGGCGTTGACACATTGATTGTTCATACTGGTGTAACGACAAGGGATATGTTGTCAAATTACGAAACGCAGCCAACTTATTCAGTTGACTCATTAGAAGAGTGGATTAAAAATATCTAAGAAAACATCTAAAGTTAAAAACCCCACTAGTAATTAATTTACTTGTGGGGTTTTTGTGTTATTTCAAATGAAAAAGTGGTCTCAAATGTAGATTGACTTATGAGACCACTCTTTTTTATTCATCTTCAGCTTTAATTTGATCAGCCTTTTTATGTGCGGCACGATGAGCAAGTCGGCTAGATGCAGCAGCTGCAATCGCTCCAACAATATCATCTAAAAATGTATTTACTAAGCCTGTAGATTTATCATTTAATCTTTCTAAAATTCCAGGTTTTAATTTATCGATGTAACCGTAATTCGTGAATCCAATTGAACCATATACATTTACGATCGATAAGGCAATTATTTCATCAATTCCATAAAGGCCTTCATCTTTTTTGATAATAGCCAACAACGGCTCCTGTAGTTTATCTTGCTCTGCCAAAATATCTAATTCAATACCAGTAATGATGGCATTTTGTATCTCACGTTTTGTCAAGACTCTCTCAACATTGTGTTTACACTCATCCAAAGATAAATTTTCATGATATTTACTCTGTAAAAAGTAAACTAAATCAGCAATGTCATCGAGCGTAACACCTCTTTTTTCTAATAGCGATAATGCAGTCTTTTCTAAATCGTGATTTAAATATTCCATTTCATCACCTTTTCCTTATCGATTGATTTAATTACTTTAAAAATAACTAAAATGGAGATTTCATAAAATAATTAAAACTTTTACTATAAATTATTTTTAAGAAATAAGAGGATTAATTATATATGATTCGATATCGAACAAAATTCCCCTTTATAAAAAAAGTTAAAACATAGTAAAAAATTTCCTAAGACATATAATTTATTACTTAATGCCTTATCCGTTGGACCATTTACCTTCATATTTTTGTATAGTACCCGAGTTCTTGGCCTTTGTCTTATGCTTGTCGGGGCTGACCAACTCGCTTCCACTTTTCGTGATGTCTAGTTCCAGCGAGTAGCCCCTCGAGGTCATAAGCCAAATGCCAATAAAGGTAAAAAGCGACCTTTCTTGGCCTTTGTCTTATGCTTGTCGGGGCTGACCAACTCGCTTCCACTTTTCGTATATACTACGTCATTCTCTCCCTTTTTGTGTATGGCCATTCGGGTTTATATGTAGAAAGTGAAAAAGTAGGGTACAGGTTTTTAGATTTGTGACATATATATTAATTAAGTAGGTATAAGAAGGATGTGAGTGATGATGTTTATTCGCAACCAAAACATCATTCAAGACATGTTTACTCATTATCAAATTCAACCAGCTGAATTACTTCAAGTACAATCATATTACATGTTTTGGCAGCGGAATAGGGTGTATTTTCTTGCACCCATTGGAAATTTAAAAGAAGATGATTTGCAGGAAATGAAGAGTTTAAGTGATTTTATGAGTTCAACCGGAGATCAATCGGTCGCAACCTTTGTTCAAAATGTTCAAGGGTACTATGTGAGTAAGATTGATGGAAATAATTATTCCTTATTTAAGAGTAACAGACAAAATGAACGCAGTAATAATAACGGTGAAGAACTTGCGATTTTTCATTTAAGAGGGAAAAAATATTCAGATGAATTGAAAAGATTAAATAGGATTGGGAAATGGAAGAATTTATGGGAAAAACGGTTAGAGCAATTAGAAAGATTTTGGCAAAGTAAAGTGAATAGTCATCCTGAAAATTTTTTCGAACAGATATTTATTGAATCTTTTCCTTATTATCTCGGAATGACTGAAAATGCGATTCAATATGTTGTAGATACTGAACTAGATGATACTCCTCAAGTTGTTGATGCAGCAACAATTTGTCATCAAAAAATGACTGAACGAAGACAGAAAGAAATTCATTTTGCGAAGGTACCGATTGAATGGATTTACGATCATCCAAGCAGAGATCTTGCTGAATGGGTTAGGGATGAATATTTAGAGAATCCTGATAATTATCAAAAGAAAATCCTCTCATTTTTTTATGGTTATGAAAAGAAAAGTCCATTATCTACTTTTGCGTGGCGTTTGTTATTTGCAAGACTTCTTTTTCCCGTTCACTATTTTGAAACAATCGAAGGATATTATTTGGCAAGGAGCGATGCGGATCGGAAAAGGTATGAGCGTAAGTTAGTTAATTATCTTGAAAATACTAGTGAGTTTGAAGCTTTTTTAGGTGGATTTTATGATTTGATTGGACTACCAACGGCTAAGTTAGGGATTCGTGAAATTAAATGGCTAAAATAAAAGAGAGGGTTTTATACCCTCTCTTTTAGTATTCAAAATATATTAGAATACTTGCTCTACCTCAATTACACCAGGTACTTCTTCTAATAAAGCTCGCTCAATACCAGCTTTTAATGTAATAGTTGAACTTGGGCAGCTGCCACATGCACCTAAAAGACGTAGTTTAACAATTCCATCCTCAATATCAACTAAATCAACGTCTCCACCATCACGTAGTAAAAACGGTCTTAATTTATCTAAAACTTCTTGTACTTGTTCTTTCATGTCCATTCATATCGACTCCTTTCACTAATTTTATTATAATCAGTTAAGAGGAAAAAATCTATTACAGAGTACTTTGTGTGTTTGAAATTATTTTCGGACACACCCTTATTGTATGCTAGGAGGAGAAAATGAGTAATAAAATTTTAGTGGAAGTTTTTGGAGCTGAAGTAATATGTGCGAGTTGTGTAGGAATGCCATCATCAATTGAAACTTTTGAATGGCTTCAAGCTGCACTTCAAAGAAAATATCCTGACTTAGCCTTTGATTTTCAATACATTGATATATTTAATGTAGAGAATAATGAAAAAGAAGATTTCGCTAAACGAGTTAGAAATGATGAATTTTTCTATCCAGTAGTATTAGTAAATGGAAATGTTGTTGGTGAAGGTAATCCAAAATTAAAAGATGTTTATAACGCTATTGAACTATAATGAATGAAAACCCCTTACAAGAATGTAAGGGGTTTTTTATTGATTATAAATTGATTTTTGTTGGGTTCTTATTGTAATTAATTTCTTTCCAAAAAAATTAAAATGTTTTAATAAAATTCACTATTTTATGTAAAATGCTGAAGATTTACATGATAGAATAGAAGTGTAAAGACAAATAAATTACAATTTTTGGCATATATATAGAATTGGGAGGAGGGGTGGAATGGTTGCGATCAGTTTATTTGTAATTGGAGTTTTATTAATTATTATCGAAATGTTTTCGTTAACCTTTGTATTCTTATGGATTGGTATTGCGAGCATTCTAGCATCAGTTGTAAATTATTTAACAGGATCAAACACCTTTACTTTTATCGTTTTTATTATTAGTGCATTAATTTTGTGGCTTAGTACAAAGAAATTCGCAAAAAGAATCCACCAGCATAAAACGATAGAAAATGGAGTATATGCATTAGTTGGTAAAGAGGTCGTTGTAGCTTCTGTTGAAATAAATGATGATACAGTAGGTACGACTAAAGTTTATGGTGACGAATGGACAATCCGTTCTACTGAACCGTTATTTTTAAATGAAAAGGTAATTGTAACAAAAATAGAAGGTGCAACTTTATACGTGAAAACTAACTAATTGAGGAGAAGTGCTATGTCTGATGTAAGTTCTATGGTTGGTCCAATTATTATTGGTATTATTGTTTTATTTGTTGTGTTACTTTTATTATCAAGTATTCGTATTGTTAGACAATCTGAAGTATATCTAGTAGAACGATTAGGGAAATTCCATCGTAAATTAGAGAGTGGAATCCACGTTGTAATGCCATTTGTTGAACGTGTAGCTAGTAAAAAAACATTGCGTGAAACTGTGGTAGATTTTCCACCACAATCGATGATTACAAAAGATAATGTTAGTATCCAAGTAGACTCAGTTGTCTTTTATCAAGTAACTGATGTTGTGCGTCATGAATACGAAATTGCTAACCCACTGTCTGCGATTTCCAATTTGACTGCTACTACTTTACGTAACTTAATAGGGGAATTAGATTTAGATGAAACTTTAACAAGTCGTGATACCGTTAATAATAAACTCCGTGCAATTCTTGACCAAGCAACTGATAAATGGGGAATGAAGGTTAATCGTGTAGAAATCCGAAATATTATTCCACCTATTGATATTCAAAATGCGATGGAAAGACAAATGCAAGCAGAACGTACACGTCGTGAAAAAGTATTAAATGCACAAGGTGAAAAAGAATCAAAAATCCTGAAAGCAGAAGGAGAAAAGCAATCAAAAATTCTTGAAGCAGAAGGGGAACGATTAAGCCAAGTTGAAAAAGCTCGAGGAGATAAAGATTCTCAAGTTTTACGCGCTGAAGGGGAAGCGGAAGCAATCATTAAACTTGCTGAAGCGAAATCTAGAGGGGAACAACTTGTGTTAGATGTTTGGAGAAATGCAGAGCCAACTAAAGAAATGGTTCAATTGCGTTCTATGGAAGCTTTAGAAAAAGTAGCTTACGGTCACGCATCAAAACTTGTAATTCCGACAGACGCTACAAAGCTTTTAGGTATGGTTGAAAGTGTTAAAGAAGTTATTAAATCTGACAAAACAGAATAAAAAAAGCCCCTTAACAATTAAGTTAAGGGGCTTTTAGCATATAAGCATAGCTAAAAAGATGTTTTGTTAATCAACCATTGTGGTATTTATACATCCATAAGATTCCAGACTTAATTAATCTTGGAACACGTCCGATTAGTGGGCGTTCATTGAATAGTCCAAAACCATGTTTTTTACCTAATGAGCCCATAATACCTTTTAATTTTATTTTAGGCATTACTTCTGGAAGGTCTTCACCTTTCCATTTCTTTTGTAAAACCATAACGATTTGTTCTGCTTGAGCTTCCGCAAGCTGTGCAGAAGGTGCATATGGTAATGATGCACAATCTCCCACTACATAAACATGCTCATCGTTTGGCATGTGATGATATTTCGTTATAACGATTCTTCCTGTATTGTCTTTTTCTACGTCTAAATTGCGGACAACTTCAACTGGTTGAATTCCCGCTGTCCAAATAACAGCGTCACAATGAATTTCATCATCATGGTTAAATAAAGTATTTTTCTCAACCTTTGTAATGTTTGAATTGCTAACAATTTTTACATCGTGCTCAATAAACCAGTTTTGTACATAATAACTAAGTTTTTCTGGAAACATTGATAAAATTCGGCTTCCACGATCAAAAAGTAAAATTTGTAAATCGCTTCTACTTTCTCTTAGTTCACTAGCTACTTCTACACCACTTAAACCAGCACCTACAACACCGATTACTGAATTGGGAGGTAGACTGTTTACATTTTCATAAGCGTTTCTTGTTTTTTCAATTGTTTGAATACTATAAGTATGTTCCGGTGCACCAGGTACATTATGGTATTTATCCTCACAACCTAAACCGATAATTAAATCATCATAAGAAACTGATTTTCCATTGCTTAATTCTACTTTCTTGTTTGCCGTATCAATTGTAGTAATATCTCCATATACAACCTTTAATTTCTCATGAGTTGGTAATGGTATTCTAATGTGTTGCTCTGGAACCGTACCTGCAACTAATGCATAATACTCAGTTTTAAAGCAATGAAAAGAATTTCGATCAATCAATGTGATATGAACATCCTCAGGTAAATCAGATGTTAATAGACGTGACAAAGCACGAATATTTCCATATCCGGCACCTAGTAATACGAGGTTTTTCATAGTTGATGTTCCCCTTTTGTTTTATTAGCGTTGAATGAAAAAATTTTTCTATTTTTCGACAATTATATTATATATATTTTATGTTAAAATAACAACGCCTAACTAGGTAAAATAAAGCTCATTCCATTTATTCTCAAAAGGATTGACGTTTTTAAAAAAAAAGAGTAACTTTATGATGAGCAAGGAGTGAAAAATAGTGAGACCATTAGTCGAATTTTGTATAAAAAACCTAGCAGACGGTGCACAAAAAGCTTTAGAACAGCTTGAACGTGATCCAAATCTAGACATACTAGAATATGGCTGCCTTGGATATTGTGGAAAATGTAGTCTATCACTTTTTGCACTAGTTGAAGGGGAAGTAGTTACTGGAGAAACGGCAACCGAGCTAGTAGATAATATTTATATTTTCTTAGAAGAAAATATGTTAATATAAGAAGCGCTGTTAATAATTAACAGTGCTTTTTTCTATTTTTCGAGCTATTTCAACAATACTTTTAACTTCCTCAAAATCCGTTTTACATCCCTCGATCATTCCCTAAATTAAACAATTCAATATTAGGAAAAAATTACTATTCTTTAGATTAAATTAACCAATATTATTTTTATTACGTACACTATTTTTAGTTATTTAGCAAAATTAATGCAAAAAAAAATGAGCATTCACCTAAGTGAAGCTCTTAAAATGTTTCTATATCGAGAAACGGGGGATGTTCTTATTGTGCTCAATTCATTTAAATTTTATACTTGTATTAATAAAAAAAGTAAGGAGTCATGAAAATGAATTCTTTTCGTTATACAAAAATGCATGGATTAGGAAATAACTATATTTATGTAAATATGTTTGAAGAAAATTTAAGAGAAGAAGAGCTTTCTAAACTTGCAGTTGAAGTTTCAAATATTAATACAGGTATTGGTAGTGATGGAATGATATTAATCTGTCCATCAGAAGTTGCAGATGTAAAAATGCGAGTATTTAATAATGATGGGTCAGAAGCTAAAAATTGTGGTAATGGTCTAAGATGTGTAGCTAAATATGCATATGAACATGGAATTGCAAATAATACTTCATTTAAGATTGAAACAATCAGTACAATTGTTGAAGCAACAGTACATGTTGAAAATAATATTGTTAATCAAGTAACAGTAAATATGGGGAAACCAATATTCCAAAGATCACAAATCCCAATGATTGGTAATGATCAGGAATATGCTAAGGACAGAATTTTGTTTGAAGAAAAAAACTATGAATTTTCAGCAGTTTCGATGGGAAATCCACATGCTGTTTTTGAAGTAAGTGATATAAACAAGGCACCATTAACAACTTTAGGCCCAATTGTTGAAAAACATGATTTATTTCCTGAAAGCGTAAATGTTGAATTTATCGAATGTTTGCCGCATAATGAGATAAATTTCGTTGTATGGGAGCGAGGTTCTGGTGTAACGCAAGCCTGTGGAACAGGAGCTTGTGCTGCAGCAGTCGCTATGATACAAGAAGGTAAATATAAACGAGATGAACCGATAACTGTTCACCTGCAAGGTGGAGATTTACAAATTACTTGGTCTACTGATGGGGATGTATGGATGAAAGGCCCAGCAGTTACAATAACAGAAGGCATATACTATACTCAAAAGAGGAGTGAAATAAATGATTACAGTTACTGAACAAGCAGGTTTGAAAATTAAAGAAATGATTGAAAACGAAGAAGATCAAAACACTTTTGTTCGCTTAGGAGTAAAAGGTGGAGGTTGCTCTGGACTTTCATATGGAATTGGTTTCGATCCGCAAAAAAATGATGATGACACTGAATTAGAATATTATGGTATTAAGTTTTTAATTGATAATGAAAGTGCTCCAATTTTAAAAGGAGTTGTAATTGATTTCAAAGAGTCATTACTAGGCGGAGGATTTACAATCGATAATCCGAATGCAATCGCATCATGTGGATGTGGTAGTTCTTTCCGTACTGCTTCAAACGCTGGCACTCCGGAGGAATGTTAACGGTCAGTGAGCGAATAGTTAAAACGGTGGGGATTACGTATTTACTCCGAAAGGGGTTACGTACATAACCCGCGGTTAAACGAATATCTACTCATATATAAGGCGCTTCTTAACGTATTTAACGTACGTTGGGAGGCGTCTTTTTTATGTCCGAAGAACGATCAATCCGAGTCAGAAGAGCGAAGGTAGATAAGCGCGCTAACTTTACTACCGATATTCAGCCGATGGCCTTTGAGCCGGCGTTTAACTACTTTATGAGCGCTAAGATAGGCGAAGGCATACGATTAAGAACTAAGCAAGATTATTCGAATACCTGGCGTTATTTTACCGATTGGATTAAAGAGGAAAACTTAGGCGTTAAATATGTACACGAAATAACAACGGAGATTTGCCGTAATTATATACACTATTTAACCGTCGAAGCTCCGAGGTTTAAGGGTCATAGATTCATTCAGAACGATCAAGGAGTCGGATTATCGGCTGCAACGATTAATATGCGGATCCGGTCCTTAAAAGTAGCGTTTAACTTTTGGTATAAAGAGTCGTTTGTTCGAATGAATCCGATGGATAACATTAAATGTCAGAAGGTAGACGAGGATAAAATCGAGTCATTTAGCGATGAACAAGTCGAGGCGCTTTTAGGAGCGTGCGATCAACGGACTTATGTAGGCTTCCGAGATTACGTCTTTCAATGGCTGCTATTAGATTCTGCGATGAGAATAAACGAAGCTTTATCGATTAGGCCGGAAGATATTGATATGAAGACGAGGACTATCGCGTTAGATGCTCGCTTTAATAAAAATAGAAGGGCGAGGATTATTCCGTTAACTACGCATACAATCAAGCTTCTAACGGAGCTAATCGACGAAAATAAGGTCCATTTTCCGCAAGCTAGCAAGGTATTCCTTTCGTGTTATGGCGCTGAAGTTACCGATACTCAGATGAATAAGCGTTTGAAGTATTACGGAGATATAACCGGTGTAGGTAAAGAGATAAGAAGCACCGCGCATACTTGGCGGCATACTGCAGCGAGGAATTATATCCTTAACGGAGGCGATCCGTATACTCTTATGCGATTGCTCGGCCATAGTTCGATTCATATGACGAGAAGATACGTCCAAATGACCGAAGATGATGTCCGCATTAAGCACGAAGAGTTTTCACCAGTTAAGAAGTTTAGAACGAAATTACGCTAAACAAAAAAAGAGGTCGCTGCTACGAACAACGACCCAAAAGAATGTTTTTTAACGAATTGAAAACCAAATACGGACGAATCCGACATTCAGTACCCTTATTATAAATTTTTAAAAATTATAATGCAAGGGCTTAGTTTCCTATTGTCTTTTTTAGGAAACGTCGGAGGGATTTCCGAACGTGGAATGACCTAACACACGCTAAACTTGAACAGGAGAGAGCCGTCCAACGTCAGAAAGCGGGCTCGTATGTGCACTACGGCGTTTCTCGTTTCGCTAGTACATAGACTAAGGTGAGTGCGACCATTAACGGCACGGCGGTAGTTAGGGCGCTTGCGGGCGCGGTAATTCCGTTCAGATATCGCATACAGGACTAACTTTGTATGTAGAAAGAACGGAAAGCAGAAATGCTGTATTCAAACGAGAGCGATACAATACGGACACCGTAAACGACCGACGGTCAGTATCTGCGAATGCTTACTTACGTCGCTTAATCCTTCTGATTTTGCGATAATAGGTAAGTATTCTCCGCGTCCAAGCCGTTTGCCGTACCGTCCTCAAGTCAGCAAAAGTCGGAGATCAAAGTCAAGGGGATAACGTAAAGATTTCGCAAAACTTCGCAAATTTAGCTACTTCGGGGGCTACTTCGTTGTACATTTTACTAGCACGCGGCTCCTGGCGGACGCCTATGCCTTGAAACTCGGGGGGTTCGGCTATGTATGACCGTTGTAATACCGAATGAATCTCCGTAATACATAAGTAATACTTAAAGGTGACATAACTTAATAGTATTGACACCGTAATTCCAACGTGATAATATCAAGGTATAAACGGTGCCTAAACTTAGTGACATAAGTTGGCGTTGAAGGAGTGGGGAATATGAAGTACGGATATGCTCGTGTTTCAACTGTAGCGCAAGACTTAACGGTACAAACGAATCAGCTAACTAACGAAGGCTGCGAGGTTATTTATTCGGAGAAGTTTACCGGAACTAAAACGGACCGTCCGGAGTTTAATCGCCTAATGAACGAGCTAAAAGAAGGCGACACTTTAGTCGTAACTAAGCTCGATCGTCTAGCGAGAAATACGAAGGAAGGTATCGAGATTATCGAGGGCCTTTTCGGTAAGGGCGTTAAAGTCCACGTATTAAATGTAGGATTATTAGAGGACACTACGATGGGGAAATTCTTCCTACAAACGATGCTAGCCGTAGCAGAAATGGAACGGAATATGATCGTAGAACGTACGCAAGAAGGCAAGGCGTTAGCTAAACAGAGCGCTGATTTCCGAGAAGGAAGACCGCGTAAATATTCCAAGAAACAAGTCGATCATGCGCTAGGATTACTTAACGAAGGCAAGACGTATAAACAAGTAGAAGAAGCGACTGGCATACCGAAGAGAACACTTATACGACGTAAGAACGAGCTGACTCGATAAAGGGGTCGGCCTTTTTTTTTCGAAACCCCCCAACGGCATACCTCGAAATCGCGTTTTCTGGTGTATAAACAATCCGCGCAATATTTTTTTATCTCGGGTTTACTTCGCTTTACGCAATAAAAAAGACGCCAATTAAGGCGCCATTCCTACGTTATTTTAATCCGGATTGAGCTTTCGTCGTTAACTTATCGTCTTGGAACATAAGGCTAGCGTTAGCTCCCGTTGATCCTTTACCGTAATAAGTATACATAATCGTATATCCTGGCTTACCCTTCTCGCCAGTTTCGCTCGTTACTTCGCCTTTACCGCCAATAATATCGAATACTTCCTTCGATGTCATGCCGTTTTGAATCTTATCGAACTCTGCCTTCGTTATAATAACGGATTTACCCGTAGCTTCATTCGATGTAATAGTACTCGAGCAGCCACTAGCGATAATTAATCCGGTAGCGATTGCCGTACCTAATACGATGCCTCTAATCGTTCTATTCATCTTATGCCTCCTAATATTTTCCATCTATATAGATACCATATTCGGTAGGCTTATCGATTATCCTTCTACTAGTCCTCTTTAAAGAACCAGATCGACTCCATTTTCATATTTAATTCTTTCGCGATATAGTAAGCCGTTTTGTATGTTGGGATCGATTGATTATTAATTAATGAGCTCATCGTCGTATTACTGATTTTTACTTTCTTAGCAACGTGAGTATATTTAATTCCGCGATCATCTAAAATCTCCTTTAATTTCGAAACGAACAAAGTTAACCACCTCGATAAAATAATTCGATAAAAAAGTACAAATTCCTTTATCAAGCGGACTTGCAATAATAACTAACCAGCCGCATATAAAATATTAAGCGGATTAGTTAACTTCTTAAAGCGGAGTTAATTAACTAGCCATTTTATCGTTGATTAACTAACGATCATATTTCGAGTTAACCTTCGAACTAACTTTTTGATTAACCATCGAAAGTTAACCAAATACGGGTTTAACGTTGATTTAACGGTAAAGTTGAAATTATGTAAATAAGAGGGGGAGAGAAGAGAGATGGAGGAGAAAGAAGTAAAACCGAGTATGCCCAAACGGGTCGCTCTTTATACATGGAAAATGATAAAAAAATATTCAGAATATTTAAAGGAATTAGAATCGAAGAAATTGTTTGAAGCGAAGGTAAAAGAGTGTTTCGAATTGGGTGAAATGTTTAGAAAATACGGGGATGTCCAGGTATATCCGCAGATTGTCAGAGTTGGATTATTAGAGAATGGTATAGAAGCTGTCCTAAATTTACCGAGAGGGTTTGATCCAAACGATTTAATGAAAAAAGCTTACGTATTTGAGCAAGAGTTCGGACAAAATGCCCATTTAAAGAAAGTAAGCTCTAAAACTTTCCTACTATATGTTTATGTAGAAGACCCACTTAAAGAAAAACACGATTATGATTACTCGTCTGTCGAACCGAAATTAAAACATAGTTTACCTATTTATGTAGGTAGGGATTCAAACGGTAAAATTATTTCATACGACATGGTAGAAGAACCCCATTTATTAATCGCAGGAGAGCCTGGAAGTGGGAAAAGTGTCCTATTACGATCGATTCTAACAACACTTATTTTTAACAAAACACCAGAGGAATTAAAAATGTACCTGTTCGATTTAAAAAATTCCGAGTTTTTTATATTTAAACGATTACCTCACGTTGTAGAAAATACGAGAGATATTGATAAGATTAAATTAATTTTCCCTAAGTTGGTTAAAGAAGCAAAGGACAGAGGTGACTTGCTAGAAAAACATGGAGTAGCACATATCAACAAATTACCTAAAGAACTTAGACCACCTTTTATCATCATCTGCATTGATGAATTTTCCTTATTGGATGACAAAAAAACTTTAACTTCTATTCAAAATATTGCAGCGATAGGTAGAGCACTTGGAATGTTCGTTATTTTATCAACGCAAAGACCTGACAAAGAAACAGTAAATGGAAGAATAAAAGCCTTGTTAACAGTTCGTATTGGTGGAAGGCAACAAGATAATACGAATAGCCGAATTGTTATTGATGAACCAGGTTGTGAAGATATAACGATAAAAGGTCACATGAAAATGAAATCGACTATAGGGTTAACAGACATTAAAACTCCTTTATTAGATGAAGAAGTAGCAGAGGTTATGTTAGACCCTCTAAGAGTTGAAAAGCCTGTTATCGAGGAATTAGAGCCTAAAGAAGACGTCAAACCGACCAAGAAGCAAGCTAAGAAGGGAAAAGAGAAAAAAGCTATCGTGTGGGGTGTATTAAAGTGAATAACCGAGATTTAGAGATACTTTCTACTATTAATAAGTTTAAATGTTTGGGACGCGACGACCTTATTAATCTATTCTTCTCAACTAAAAAAAGCGCGGTCTCAAATTGCAATCAAGTATTAAGAAGATTACGAGATCGTGGCCATATTAAACAATCAAAAAGACAAAACCCTGCAATTTACTTCACAAAAGAAAACCCAATCAAAGAAACATCGCAAAAAATCCCCCATTATTTAGAGATATTCAACGTGTACAAAACGCTAAAAAACTATCTCGGAGCTTTCGACGTCGAGCCGAAGTTAGGTCCGAAGAAAACGGTTGAGCCCGACGCCTTTATGATAATGAACATGACGCCGTTTTTCGTCGAGGTTCAGCTAACGAAATACACTAAAGCAGTTATGGACGAAAAGATTAAACGATACGAAGCGTATTATCACTCTAACGAATGGGTATCGTTGTCCTGGCAGCCGAAGCCCCCGCGCTTTCCTTATATCGTGATTTTTTCCGATACGCCTTACGAAATCGATACGTTTTTAGAAGTTTACCAATTCAAGAATGCGAACGAACTACTTTTAAATTACGCGATGAATTAGGAGGAGATAGTATGAGTAAACGTGTAGAGAAAGTATACGAAAAAGAAACTTGTAATGCTTGCGGTGGAAGTGGTCAACATAGTAACCGTTATTCCGAAGAGTATAGGGATTGTGTTTCTGATTGCTCTTATTGTAATGGCGACGGATATACCGTTACTGAAAAATGGGAAGAAGTAGACGAATAATAAGCAAAAAAAAAGACGCCTTCATTTTCGAGGGCGTTTTACTTTGTTATTTCTAATAATTCGTTAGTATCCGTAATCTCTAATGCTTCCGAAATCTTTTCGATATGCTCGATAGATATTCTTTGTACGAAGTTGTTACATAGCTGAGAAATTGCAGCCGGTCTTAGTCCAGTCATTTCGGACAATTGTTTTTGAGTTATATTACGTTGATCCAACGCTTCTTTAAGTCTAATCGTTATTTTAGCCAAGGTAAAACCCCCAATTTCGTTCTTCTTATATTATACTTTATCATTTTTACGTAAATACGTAAATTTTTTTATTTTATTTATTGACGTAATTACGCATATACGTTATTATGATTACATAAGATAAAGTAAAGACAAACAAACAAGGAGGGAAACGATGCTAGAAGGTACAACGTTCAATTGGATTTCTTATGAAGTTGAATTCGAGGAGGAAATTACAATGGCACTATCAACAACGAAATTAACTCGCAAGGGTGAAGACGTTAACGGCGAAAAGTGGTCCGAAACAACTGAGGTATACCGTATCGCGCCGCACATAATCCTTGAGTCTTACGATGGAAGTAGCGAGTTTGTTTTCCGCATCCTAGACGAAAAACTGTATCGTACTCAAGACGAAATAGTTATAGATGAAGAAGAATACGATTTATACGTTAAAACCGTTGGGGGATACATAGACGGATTTGACATCGATTTTATTGAGCAAAATCAAGAATTGTTAGTGAGTAAAACTTTTATAAAAGCAATCGAAAGCTTATCAAAAAATAAATAATTAGGGGGAAATGGGAATGGAGAGACGTTCGGTTATTGTTGAGTATAGATATGAGGATCACTTTCGCGAAGAGGAAAACGAAATCGGAGTTTATTGCGTAGAATCTGGCTTAGTAATTGTTGCGGACGCGATTGGCGGGGTCTCAATTTATAACGCACATCCGTCACCAACTGAAGGCGCAGTAGTTGTAGACTTAGATAATGACGGCGAAGATCATATATCGGATAATCCGGAACTGCTAATTAAGTTAATTCTTGAATAAGCGATAGGGTTACGGCAATAACCCTGTTAAAATAAATAGTTGTCGGCAAACAACTTAAGAGCACGAAGCATCACGTAGCGGCAACTACGGAGGTGAACGGCATTGGACGGAACGGAATATATGCAAGACGAAGAGCTGACTCAGGGCAATTAGGCGGGCCTGGGAGTCGGTTTTTCATTTACCTTGTAACCGAACATACGTTTTGTACGCGGTTTAGGGTGTAATAACGGCATTATTTATGAGGAGTAAAATCCCGCGACTTTGTGTTCTCATGCGTCCTTATTTATATAAGGATAAATTTATCTTCCGGAAAAGTGTCCGAAAAAGGAAGTTACATCGCTATTATATGTATAAGGTTTTTTCCGCGAAAAGTCGAGTTGATGGATACTATTAATAAAAGAGTTGAATTTTATATTACATAATTGTTACAAATGTTACGCTTTTGTTAAATGTGGCGAAGATAGGGTATATTTTGGGCTGTTTCGCGGCTTACGTATTGAGGGATATTTTTTTTCGAAACTATACGTTATTTTTGGCGGTTAGTTATCCATAGTAGTGAGGAGAAAAAAATAACGATCAAAATACGATTATTTAAGCTTCTTAACGCCTTTACGTTATGAGAGATACGATAATTTTAACTAATATGTATCCGTATATTTGAGAGCAATTTTAAATGGCGACAAAAAGGTATTAGTAAATAGGGCGGGCCCTCCAATTAGCCTTATTTTTTTATAGGAGGGTAAACAAATTAATACTAGGAGTGATTATATGAATTCGAAGTTAATGAAGTTCATCCGACAATCGAAAGGTTTAACGCAGCAGGAAATGGCGGATCGGTTAGGAGTTAGTAAACCGTTAATCTGTTTTATTGAGCAAGGCAAGAAGAATATTAGCGATAGAGTCAATAAGAGATTACGAGAAACTTTCGGTATTGAATACGTAGCAAACTGCCGTAAGTTCTTGGAAGAAAATAATTAAGGAGAGTCGATTATGGGAGAAAACAGAGTATTACCGTTTGATACGGAGCTAGGATTTACCGGATTACCGAAGTCAGTCTGTCAGTTTTACGTAAAGCATCCGAAGTTTAATCCGTCAGCAGAGCGATTATACCGTTATTTGCTTTCGAGATACAACGCTAATTACGGCTATGCCTTTCCGTCCTGGAATGCGATTGTAAAGGAGACAGCATTATCGAAGGGGACAGTTAGCGCAGGACTTGAGGCGTTAGAGGAGCTCGGATTAATTAACCGTCATAACCACGATAACGGCGGAACGTTTAACAATAAAATATATACGTTCAACAAGCCGATCGAAAATGAAGCAGAGTTTAATAGAAGGTTTGAGGCGGAAATTGCGGAGATTAAGGCAAGCAAGAAGCAAAAAGGAGGTAAGAAAAAAGGTAGTTCAATTATTGAAATAGGGTAGTTCAATTTTTGAACAAGGGTAGTTCAATTTTTGTACTCTATATATACTTACTTACTTAGACTTACTTATTTAAACATACGGCGCTAAAAAGAAAAGCACTTTTTATCGCTATCTATTATCTTATTAAATTATCTATTAATCGAAAATAAAAGAAACCATATAAAAATACAAAGGTAGTTCAAAAATTGAACTAGGGAGGAATCAATATGAAATGTATTTTATCTTTACGAGTAGCACGCCATTTATTAGCGAAAGGCTTCCGTTTAATCGATGTCGAGCCAAGCCGTAAAATTAACGGTCATCTAGTGTTTATATTCGAAGCAACTCCGGAATTATTAGAAGAATTAGCGAAACAAGGTAAGTAATTATACGCGATCAATAAAACGACTAAGGAGCGATTTATTATGACAACGACTAAAACAGCTAAAGCAATCAAAATTGAAAACGTAGAACCTGGTGCCGGCGCAATTGAGTACGCAAAGCAATTAACGGTAGGATTAACTCGCGAAGAAGCTGCGCCAATTATCGAAGCTCTAATGAGAGGTGAATTGAATAATCCGACTGACAATCGCGTTAAATGTTGCGACTACTGCGGTTATTGGTGGCGTGATGATAGCTTACGTAATACGAAAAAGACTTGCTCGGACAGATGTAGAACGAAAATTAAATCGATGCATACAAGCGAACGACGCGCAAAAGAAGCGTTACTGAATCCGGAGCCAAAAGAAAAGAAGCATACGCTTATGTACGATTATATTTGGTGGATCGAATATCCTTATTGGCTTAACGAGTACTCAATGATAAAAATCGGTTGGAAATACGAAAAACCGTCGGGCGTTGCGTTAATGAATTACGTTGAAGCTAAGAACGGACTTTACGGTAAAGGAAATAGTAAAAAACAGACAAAGGAATACTCATTTTAAATGGCGACAAAAAGGTATAGGTAGGAAAGCCCTTAATGGGGCAGTATTTTTTTACGGTAAATGTACGGAAAAGGAGGGTTATAAATGAGAGTACAAACATTTAAAGCGACGCGTATTAAATTAGGAATGTCGCAAGCAGCTTTCGCGGAATACTTAGGCATTTCGGAATCAACGGTAGCAGCAATCGAAAATAATAGACGACCGATTTCGGATGTAGTACGAGGAAAACTAGCGGAAAGAATTGCAGTTAATGAAGAACTTATAGCTTTTTTTAAGGCTTACGAGAAAATTTTAAATACTTACCCATCGTAATTTTATGTCAATATCGGTAGTTTGTCAAGGAGGTAATGAATTGAATGATCACGAAAAGCTGACGGCATTAATTAACTATTTAAGTGTTTTATGTGAAGTCAGTAGAAGTAGCGAGATTAAAGTGTTTGCAGAGATGCAACGGACTATCTCGAAAATAGAAAAACTAATTAACGAATAGGAGCGAATGAATGATGAGAACGAATGAAGAGCGAATGATGAACGATTTAGATGCTATTATCGAGTTGCTTAAAGGGATTAACGGTAAATTGGACGGTGAGAAACGATGAATCATACTTGTCGTGATTGTAATCAGACTAAACCGATTGAACAATTCGTAGTAGATAAAAGGTATCCTAACGGCTATACATCTCGTTGTAAAGCGTGCAGATGTGAAGCTAGGCGTAAAAACGGTTCATATTTTAAAGAACGTATTCGTAAATACGGTTATCGAAGAGGAACTTCTGTCAATATATCTGTCGAGGAAATAGAAGCGTTATTGCAGAAGCGAACTTGCTCTTATTGCGGATGTGAGTTAAACGGTCAAAATGGACATACGCAACAAGCTACAATCGACCATACTTACGGAAAAATTAACCTAGCTTCTACATTAACGGTAGCTTGCAGAGGTTGCAATTCAGCAAAAGGACAAAAGCACGTTTACGAATTCTATCAAGATTCCGAGAAATTTACGGATGAATTATGGAGCGCTTTCGTACAAGACTTTACGGAAAAGTTTATCGCAAGAGATATTAGCGCCGAAGAAGTTGAAATAATGAAGCAAAATTTTTCAGATGAATTCAGCGAAATAGGTGCTAAGCGATGATTTACATCGATAAGAAGGGCGCAATCCGTAAGCTTAAAAATGACAATCAATACGAAGCAATCGTAGAAATTTACGACGACGACCGGCAGATCATTGCGGGTCTATTTAAGTTGAAGACGAAATGAGGCGATTTCATAGCTACTACTTACGTTTCAGTCGCTATTTATAAAGACGATCAAGGCTTCGGAGTTGGTTGCGAGTTGTACCATAAAGTCAAGCAGCCGGACGAAACCATTTACTATGACATCTACCATATTTTTAGCGTTTATTTGGACCGCAAAGAATTTGATTCTAAAAGAAAAGTAGTCCACTATATCGCCGAACAAACATTTAAAAGCGTTTTAGACGAAGACGATACCGTCGTTATGTTATCGAAAGTACCTCATATGCTCCGTAACAAGGAGTTAGAGCGAAAGACCGTAATGTATGCGCAAAATAAGGACGTTAAGTTTATCAACGTTAGAAAGGTTAATCAAGGCGCAGTTAGACTTGCTATTGATGCGATAATGCGCCGAACTACTATTATCGAAAAACTGAGGTGATAAGGTTGCGCCAATATATAAAACTATCGAAAAGAGAAGCAGACGGTCTAACAATCTACTGCGCTATATATTACGGAACGGACGGACAGTATTGCGGCGATATTTGCAATCCATTCGAATCAGAAGCGGCCTTTTTAGAAGGCGTTGAGACTGTATGTAATTACTACGGATTCCATAACTACGAAATTGCTTCGGATATTATATCAATCCTGCAGCATTATCGAGGAATGCCAGGAATTACAGTTCATTACAAATTAGAGATGCCAGAAATGGACGATTTCGTTAAACAGGAATTGCCTTTACTTAAAGAACTACACGAATTTCCAACGTTAACACCGAAGAGCTCGCCGTCTAGGTTTAACGCTTGGATTCATGGACATATAAAAAATTTAATTACTAAACTGGAGGGTAAATACGATTATGAACGAAATTAAACGATTTGATTTACTAGAACAATATAAAGCTCAGGACGTATCGAGACAAGAGTGGGTTTCAAAGTATCAGAAGAAGATTGATGATGTGAATGCCGAGATTAGAGAAAAGACCATCGAATTAGAGCAATTGGTAACAAAAGAAATTCAAGATAACGCAGACTTTACAAAAGAAAAAGTAAATCTACGTAAAGAGCTTGATAGTTTAAAAGGTGATTTATCTTATGTTAAATCTGAGTTTGATAGCGCGATGAAAGTAGTGAACGATAAGTTTAGCAAGATTAGTAAGACCGAAGTAATAACGGAGTGGCAAAGCTTTCGCTCTGGAGTTTATTCGAAGTTTAGTCCGGAAGTAATTCAAAAAGCAGAGTTGGGAATGAACTTGCTTATGTCGGCATATTTCGAACAAGAATCGCTAAAAAATCAATATAAAGATTTAACGGAAGAAGTG
>NZ_NTZO01000093.1 GCF_002559405.1 Bacillus sp. AFS001701
TGTTAATGAAGTTCCACCATATGTTTGAATAAGTTGTTGAATAATCTCAATTGTAGTTTTATGATTTGATTCTTTTAAAATTTGTTTCATAATACCCCCAAAATAAAGAGTCAATTTTCTTTACAATTTCTATTTTACAAAAAATAATTCCTTGTGGATATCTATACATTAATTTTTTTTAATCATGTATTATTTGGTAATAATAACCCCCTCCTGTATAATTCAATTTATTAAATATAATGGATGTGAGAACAAATGAATAAGAAGATTGGTTTTATTGGTTGCGGTAAAATGGCTCAAGCTATGATTGGTGGGTTAATTGATTCGAATGTAATTGAAAAGCATCAAATTTATGTAAGTGCAAGGTCTAATGAAACACTTGTAAAAGTGAAAGATTTATATAATGTTCAAATATTAAATAGTAATATCGATTTAGCTATGCAGGTTGATTATTTGTTTTTAGCAGTTAAACCTGATTTATATCCAACTATTATTGAAGAAATTAAAGAAGTTGTTTCAAGTAATTCTGTAATCATTACGATTGCCGCTGGGATTACTTTAGAAGGTGTTGAGAAATCTTTCGGTAAAGAGGTTAAAATCGTTAGAACGATGCCAAATACTCCTTCGTTAGTTAGAGAAGGCATGAGTGCACTTTGTCATAATCAAGTAGTGACCAATGAAGAGTTAAGTGAAGTAATGGAAATTTTCAATAGCTTCGGAAAATGCGAATTAGTAAATGAAAAATTAATGGATGCGATTCCTGCAGTTAGTGGTTCTTCCCCAGCTTATGTTTACTTAATGATCGAAGCTTTAGCAGATGGAGCTGTATTACAAGGTATAAAACGCGACCAAGCTTATAAATTAGCTGCCCAAGCAGTTTTAGGTGCAGCAAAAATGGTACTTGAAACCGAATTACATCCTGGAGAATTAAAGGACCAAGTTTGCACTCCAGGTGGTGCAACAATAGAAGCAATTGCTGAATTAGAAAAACAAGGCTTCCGCTCATCTATTATTTCGGCTATGGAACGTTGTACAGAGAAATCAGTGTCTTTAGGTAAATGATATTGGCAACAGTCTGAAAATATACACACTGAGGCATTCATATTTATGAATGCCTTTTTAATGCAAAAAAAACTGCCGAGTTCAACTCGACAGCCTTTTACTTGTTAATAGAGTTATTGTTATTTTGCAGCTTTCACAGCTTCGATTGCTGCTTCATAGTTTGGATGAGTTGTTCCTTCAGCTACGTACTCAACGTAAGTAACAACATCATTTGAATCTACTACGAATACTGCACGAGCTAATAAACGTAATTCTTGCATTAAAACACCAAATGCTTCACCAAAAGATGCATCACGGTGATCAGAGTAAGTATGTACATTTTCTAAACCACTTGCAGAACACCATCTTTTTTGTGCGAATGGTAAGTCCATTGAAATTGTTAAAACTTCAACGTTTTCTACATTTGATAATTCTTCGTTAAAACGACGAGTTTGTGCATCACAAATTCCAGTATCTACAGAAGGTACTGCGCTAATTAAGCGTACTTTACCAGCTGAAGCCTCTAAAGTTACAGGGCTTAAATCATTTGCTAATACAGTAAAGCTTGGAGCTTTTTCTCCTACTTTTACTTCTTGTCCAATAAGAGTTACTGGATTGTTTTTAAATGTTACTAATGCCATGATATTTCCTCCCAAAATTACAAAATGTTCACAACATTTATCTTACTGGAAGGAAACCTTGAATGCAATTAACTTTACTTAAATTTTATATTTAATCTAAATCTGAATCAAAATCTTCCACGTGTTTATCTGAATCATCTTTTTTCTTCATATATTTTTTTACTTTTTCTAACGCTTGTGGCGTTAAATCCATTAGCTTTTCAATTAAATGTGTATTTTGATCTAGATGAAGTAGTTTAACACCCTCTTTACCTACAATTAAAAATGCAATCGGAGTGATTGAAGCACCTCCACCTGTACCTCCGCCAAATGGATGTGGACTTCTTACTTCAGCTTCTTTAACACCATCTACTAAATGGTAATTTCGGAATTCACTTCCACCAGCTGCAAAGCCAACCCCTACTTTTGATACGGTTAAGATTAAGCTTCCATCTGGTGTTGAAATTGGATCACCAATAATTGTATTTACATTAATCATTGCTGATAAATTTTCCATTGCCGCGTGCATTAAGTCTCCAATAGGATGTTGACTCATTGTTAATCACCTCTAATTAGTTTCGATTGGATGTGTTGCTTTAAAGTCTTTTCTAGTTTTTAAATATGCTTTAAGTAATAATAATCCCGCAAAGACTGCCTTTCGTACCGAAAATGAAAACCTGATCTTACCTTTAGTTTCCATTACGGACGTATAATAATTGGGTGTGATATCGATCGTTGGCGGATGATGTAATATCGTAAATTTCTTTAATAAATTTTCAAAAATTCCGATCGCACTATAAGCTGTTCCAATTGATATCCCTGTTAAAGCAGAATTTCCGACACCGAAATGAATATGATAAGTTAAATTGTAAATTTGTACAGTATTTAAAAATTTTGTAATGATAGTATGTCCGTTGGAGTATAAATTTATGAAAAAATCAATTTGTTGAAAGACAGACAAATCCCTTTTTTTCTCTAAATCTGATACGTCCTCTTTTACCTCTTTCGGTCTCTTTAAAGGAATTGTAAAGGCGAAATGCAATAGGTTGTTCAAGATAGACAGTTTAATATTCATAAATCGTTCTTCATTTGTATAAACGGATAAAATATTGACTTTCATATTTATAAAAAGGACGAAAATGATTAACAGTAAAACAACGATTGCAATAAAAATTAGAATAGAGTATATATATAGCAAAAAATCACCCTTTTTTGTATCAGTATGGACAAACCAACTTCTGGATAAACAAAAAGAATGGTAAAATTACATACCATTCTTTTTGAGTAGTAAAATATAAGATTTTTGATGAACTTCGTTGATAAATTCTGGTTGTTTGTTGGTAACAAACAACTCCTAGAACACTTGCTTGTCCTTTCCTTAACTTACCCATTTCTTTTATAGACAATATTTCCTCGGCAAATAGTTTCACTGCATTTAACATACAATAGATCATCTTTTTCTAACTCAAATGGATTTTCATCAAATAAAATAAAGTCAGCAGAATATCCTTCTTTTATGAGACCTCTTTTATCTTCTTGACGAAACGAAGCCGCACTATCAATCGTATATAGTTTTATTGCTTCATATAGGCTAATTGCTTCATCGATATTATATGCAATCTGGTCCTTTGCTTTTCGGGTAACCGCTGTATATATTCCTTGCCATGGATTAATTGTATCAATCGGTGTATCTGAACCATTTGCAATAGCGATTGATTCATTTAGCAGTGTTTTAATTAAATATGCATATTCATTTCGGCTTTGACCGATACGCTCTACTAGCCATGGATAATCAGCATATATAAATGAGGTTTGTACATCTACAACGATGTTTAATTCTTTCATTTCCTCAATTAATTTTGGAGATAAAAGTGCACAATGTATAAATCGGTCAGGCAACTGAGTTTGATTAGGATATTTTTTAACAACATCAATTGCTTGCTTAACGGCTAAATCTCCAATCATATGAAATGCTATTGGTAATCCATTTTCACGCGCTTTTTTTGTAATTACTTCTAATTTTTCTGGAGAAGTCACTTGTAATCCTGTTGTGCTTTGATCGTCGTCATAAGGTTTTTGTAACAGTGCAGTGCGACCACCAAATGAACCATCAATAAATGCTTTTACGCCACCAAATGATACATTTTTATTACCATTATGTAATCTTCCTTTGACTTCATCCAAAGTAGTATGATGAATTAAAACATGAGTATGAAATGGAACTTCATTTAATAATTGCTCATATAAATCTATCACTAAATTTGCATTACCATAATAGGATAAATCCTCTGTTACCGCTCCAACAATACCGTATTCATAACAATCCTTAATAGCGGAAATGATTGCTTTTGACAAATACTGATCGTCAGGTGCCGGCATCGCTTTAATGATTAAATTGACAGCTTCATCATACAATAATCCGTTTAAACGACCGTCCTCAAAGCAACCAATTTGTCCTCCTTCAATTTGCATCTGTTCATTTATTGCTGCATGACTAAGTGCAAGAGAATTTACAAAATAGACATGTCTACAAGTTCTTTTTAATACTAGTGGATTTGTGCTTGATAAACTATTTAAATCTTCAATGCAGAATATTTCTTTTGATTCCCATTCGTTTTCATTCCATCCTTCCCCAACAATCCACTCGTTAGGATGTGCGTCCTTTACAACTTTTTTCATTCGATCAAGCATCTCGTCATATGATTGACAATTCGACAAATCTACACGATTCATCGCTTCTCCATGACCAATTAAATGCAAATGACTATCAATGAAACCTGGAAAACCGATTTTTCCGTTACAATTGATTTTCTCAAATTGTTCACTCTCTAAAAAAGAAAGTAAAGCTTCATATGTTCCTGTTTTTAAAATTTGTTCATCTTCAGTAATGATTGAGTCTACAGTTTTCCCTTCACTTTCCATCGTATAAAATAAACCATTATGCCAAAGTTTTTTCATTGCATTCCACCATCCGTTCTTTAAATAGATTCGTTTATTATTTTCAAAAATAAATTGTCCCAAAATCAAAAAAAGAGGGAATTTTCCCTCATTTTAACATAAGTATTTAATTCGATTCACGTAATTGTTCCATCGCACGTAATTCTACTCGGCGAATTTTACCAGAAGTTGTTTTTGGTAGCTCTTGGACAAATTCAATTTTACGTGGATATTTATATGGAGCAGTAATTTTTTTCACGTGTTCTTGTAGTTCGGATACTAAGTCATCTTGATTTGTAGCATTTTCAGTCAAAACAACAAATGCTTTAACAACATTACCACGTAATGGATCTGGACTAGCAACAACCGCACATTCTTTTACAAGCTTATGTTGTACTAACGCATCTTCTATTTCAAAAGGACCAATTGTATACCCAGAACTAATAATGATGTCGTCACTACGTCCATCAAACCAATAGTAGCCATCTTCATCTTTCTTAGCTCGGTCACCCGTTAAATAATACTCGCCTTTTCTTTGTGCTTTTGTACGTTCCATGTCATTATAATAATGTTTAAATAATGCTGGTGAGCTTAAATGTACTGCGATATGTCCCACTTCATTAACTCCAATTGGATTTCCTTCATCATCAACGATTTCAACTAAGTTACCTGGCGTTGGAATACCCATTGAACCTACTTTTGCTTTAATATCCTTCATCGTTCCGATTAATAATGTATTTTCAGTTTGTCCATACCCATCCCTCACATCAACATTGAAATGTTTTTTGAATGTACGGATTACTTCTTGATTTAAAGGCTCTCCTGCTGATACAGCACTTCTTAATGTAGGTAATTTATATTGATCTAGATTTTCTGCCTTTGCCATAAATCGGTATTCGGTAGGCGTACTACAAAATACTGTTATATTTTGTTCCTTTAGCAATGTTAGGAAAGTACCTGCATCAAATTTCCCTTCATAAAAGAACCCTGTTGCCCCACTGCCTAATGTCGCTAAAAATGGACTCCAAATCCACTTTTGCCATCCTGGCCCTGCAGTTGCCCATACAGTATCATCTTCTGTCACATCTAGCCAATTCGAAGCGACTGTACGAATATGTGCATACCCCCAACTATGAGTGTGTACAACACCTTTAGCATTGCCAGTCGTTCCTGACGTATATGAAATAAACGCTAAGTCATCACTTTTTGTTTCCACAGTTAATACCTGTGCTCCACTAATTGCTTGGTCATTCAATGAAGTCCACACTGTTTGTTGATTATGAATAGTAAATAATTTATATTTTCCAGTTTTAGCAATATCGCTAAAAGTACCTATATATTGATCATGCGAAACAATCGCTTTTACTTCACTATGTTCAAGACGGTATTGAATATCCTTAACCGTTAACATTTCAGATCCTGGGATTACTACACATCCAATTTTTAAAATAGCTAAATAAACTACATAAGTCTCAATACACCTTGGCATCATGACAAAAAGTTTGTCCCCTTTTTCGATGCCATTGTTTTTAAATGTAAAAGCATATTGGTGAACTTTATTATATAGTTCCTTATATGTTAATTGGTGGGATTCTCCATTTAGGTCAACCCACTTTAACGCCACTTTATCAGTTGAAGCAAATTTTTCAATTTCCCAAACGAGATTATAAACTTTTGGAGCGATTAGACTTGTACTGTTCATCTTAGTTTGTCCCCCTTTTGATCATTACTAAAATTATATTTCGAAATTTGCAAAATAGAATAATAATGGTTTCGTTAATTGTATAGTCAATTCCTGCTATTTTTCGACTATTTTTCAGAAAATTTAAACAAAAACTCACAAAAAAAATAAACTATCTAAAAAAGATAGTTTATTTCACGCTGTTGAAAAATAATCTTGTCAATTTATCATTCAAATTTTCGTAAAGGAGAGTGATATTGATTTCCATTACGGGATGCTCGCTTTCCATGGGGCGAGATTCTTTCGCCTCCTCGGCGCCGCCTGCGGGGTCTCAGCCTTCCCGCTTATCCCATAGGAGTCGAGAATCCCTCCATTCCAATCAACTTATTCATCAAAAAATGTCTGCGATAA
>NZ_NTZO01000094.1 GCF_002559405.1 Bacillus sp. AFS001701
GGAGTAGAGTGATGTTGATTTCCACTACAGGATGCTCCCTTTTCATGGGGCGAGATTCTTTCGCCTCCTCGGCTAGCCTGCGGGGTCTCAGCCTTCCCGCTTATCCCATAGGAGTCGCACCCCTTTAGTTTCAATCAACTATTCAACATAAAAATGGTTACACCAAAACCCTAATCTAATATCTTTTACTTAGAGTAACATAATAGCTTATTAATCAGTTTGTAGGTCAATTAAGATCGAACTTCAACGTATTATAAAAATAATTTGTACTTGTTTTTCTAAAAATTAGCTCATATATATTTTTAACTTCTCAAGAATAAACAATTACTAGATTCTGTCGATATTATAAAACACCTCAAAAATATTAACATGTAAAATCATTATTTCGATCATCAAAAAAAGAATTAGATTAGCAATAAGGTTCACTTAATTTACGTTTGACCTTTCAACAGTCTGAAGATCAAGTCTTTTGGGCGTTTACACATGAAAATAATAGAAGCCCGAACCTTAGCTTCTATTATTTCTCCTGAATAACCGAATGTCCACAAGCTTTCCACAATCGGTTCATAATGGCAATTCCAATACCTTCATAAGGGAAAGTTTCACAATAAATGATATCAACATGTTCTTCATTAAATTGACGAATACAATCATATAATGCTGCAGCTACGGTTGATAAGTCACTGCGTTTTCCACATGTAAGAACAACATCTGCATCATATTTCGTTGTATTTTCTTCCGTTGTTAATATCCCTACTCTTTTTCCCTCTGATTTGGAATCGTGTATAAGTTTGTGCATAAACTCAATACTTCCATTTACAAGATGCATTTGTGCATCTGGTGCATAATGTTTATATTTCATGCCGGGTGATTTTGGTGCTTCATTTTCCTTCATAGTTGCTGGATCTACTTCCACCGTAGGTATTATTTCTTTGATCATTTCTGGCGTAATACTACCTGGTCTTAATATTGTAAAAATATCTTGGGAACAGTCAATAACTGTCGACTCAACTCCGACTCCTGTACTACCACCATCTACAATTCCTACAATTCGTCCATTTAAATCTTCAAATACATGCTTAGCAGAAGTTGGACTAGGCTTGCCTGAAGTATTTGCACTTGGTGCTGCTATTGGCAAATTACAAGCCTCAATTAAAGCTAGCGCAACTGGATGATCAGGCATTCTTATTCCAACAGTGGATAACCCTGCCGTTACATATTTCGAAACATGTTTTTTACTTTTTAAAATTAGCGTTAATGGTCCTGGCCAAAAAGCCTCCATTAGTTTTTTTGCATCTAATGGAATTTCTTCAACTAGATTATCTAACTGTTCTTTGTTGGCAATATGTACAATAAGGGGATTATCACTTGGTCTACCTTTTGCTTGGAAGATTCGTTGAACCGCTTCATCTGAAAGAGCATTTGCCCCCAACCCATAAACAGTTTCTGTCGGGAAAGCGACAACTTGTCCTAACTGTAAATTTTTTGCTGCATCCACAATCTGTGGGTAAACTTCTTCTTTATTCACAGGATTATCCACATACCATATTTTCGTTTCCATACGTAGCACCTCTCTCTAGAGTGAATAATAGTGTATATTTTACAAATTTAGACATTATCCAAAGAATGAAAAACAAGTTTTATCCACAAATTGTGGACAAAACTTGCTAATTTGTGGATAACTTTGTGTATAGTTCTTTTTGATAAACTAATACTTCTTCATTCGTAATAGTAGTTTGGTAATGCTTCATTTCTTTAATACTGTTCGAAACATTTTCCTGTGCGACTTGCCCAAAACCCAGTAAAAGGAATAAGTCTTGAACTATATGCTGTCTTGTTAATAAATATACTTTACTAATCATTTCTTCTTTTAGTTTTTCAAGAACACTTTGTAAAAAGAGTACCATATGCTGTGAGTAAATGGTAGGTGCAACTACTAGTGATCTTAATAGCGCTTCTTCTCCATCTTGTTCATATCCTATAACAGCTTGTGCTTTCCCGAACTCATCTTCCATTATGAAAAATGATTCTTGTTGCTCCTCAAGTCCGTTTGTAGATAATCCTGCTTGTCCCAAAAACGAAAAAATTGTTTCAAAATCTTCCTGAATCGCTGAACGTATTTTCATAAAAAAACCTCCCTAGTATGCTTGTAATACTTTATGCACATAGGGAGATTGCTAGAACTAAAATATTTGCTTTAACATTTGTACAAAGAAGCTCTCTACCTTAATCTCATCTTTTGGTTCATCACCAGGTAGAGTAGAAGCCACAACCGCATCTTCACTGCTCTTATCCTCAGTATCATCCTGTAAAGAGGATTCATCGTTTTGCTTTGTTGCAATATTAGAATCATCATTGCTTAAACGTAATGCTTCTTGTTTTTTAAACTCTCTTTTTGGTTCATTTTCGATTTTTGTTTCATGATCTACCTTTTGTTGCGATTGTAGTGACTCTTTACTTAAAGTTGCATCACCGTTTGAAAAGTCTAGGAAACATAATGGTGGGAACAATACGCACCACCAGTTTGCTCCTTGACCTGCACCAAGTTTAATTAAAACCGCTTCGTAATCACCAGCAGGATATAAGAAACTACCATATAATTTTGTAGGGAATTTAACTTTTTTAGAGTAAGTAATAGTAAATGATTGATTTGAGCCTTCTTCTTTAATAACACGTGCAACCGTTTTTTGTAAGTCAGGAATATGACTTTTAATAACCTTTTGTCCTTCTTCAAAAGTTGTTAAATCTTTTACCCAAGTATTAATTTGAGCATTAACTTCATCTCTAACTTTACGTTTAAGTGCTTGATCTTCACTAGAATCGCTATTTGCTAGAATTCGTAGTCTGACAGCTTTCTTAGGAATTACGACCATTTCATTACCTTTTGCATTTGTATCTCTAAGTGGCAGTAACACTGATGAACTAATCAATAATATGATAAATAAAGAAATAATTTTATATGTTATTTTTGTTTTATTTTTAGTTTTCATTCTCTCCACCATCCCTCTAGGAACAGTGTAGACAATTTGATTATTTCTTAAACACTAGTATTCTATTTTTTTTAATAGATTCTTTATTAGATTAGATAGTAAACGATGATTTCCAGTTTAATGTACTCATTTTCTAAAAAACTTTATTAATTCCAAGATATTTTTCAAATCTTTTTTCTCTAGTAATTTATCTGCTTTTTAATATAATCCATATACAACGAAACAATATCTATATCTGATACTGTATATAATGTTCTACTTCCTACTACGTCCTCAATTTCATTTAGGATCAGTTGGTTGTTTGCATCGAACATGAAGTCAATTCCTACGAAGTCAAAGTCAAAGCGATCAACTATTTTTTGAATAAGTTCTTTTTCACTTTTGGAAAGCTCGTAAAGCATTGCGCCTCCGCCTAGAGAAAAATTCGCTCGAAAGTCTTTTTCTGAATATCTTAAAACAGCTGCAACAATTTCTTTACCGATAATGAAGACTCTTAAGTCCTTACCTAGCTGCTCTGCAACGTTTTGAATTAATAGTTCATCAAAATTTGAGTTCTGTACAATTTCCAGTAACTCATCTTGATTATTTATAAAATATACTTCACTTCCACCTCTTCCTGTGCAATTCTTAAGCACACAAGGGAATTGAACTGTATTTAAGGATTTTGTAATTGTACTTTTTTTATAATAAAATGTGTCTAGCATTGGTATACCTAGACTAGAAAGCTTCTGGTGCGTTAGAAATTTGTGATTGGCCATTGCTGAAATCGTCTGATTATTAAATGTTCTGATTCCCATTTCTTCAAAGTGGGAAGATAATATTTGTGATATGGACCTCATGATTACAAAGGCCGGTTTGCTTAATTCTTTACCTTGATTGTAAAGTATATTAACACCGTTTCGCACACCTATTACAATATCTTCTGTATATAGTAACTTTAACTCAAATCCATTTTCCAATGCTCCGCTTACTAGCCAGTCGATATACGTTCTATTTCTTTTTGCATCTGCTTCGGAATAGATTAGCCAACCAATCATACGTTTTTCTCCAAGTCCCAGATAATATAATCAATAATATATTTCGTTGTATCCACGTCTGTACATAGATAAATATTTTTGAAATGTGCGTTTGAGTTAACCTCACATATATATGTTTTTCCATCTTCTCCAAACAATAAGTCAATCCCTGCAAAATCCGCTCCTAATATTTCAGAGCATTTAAGTGCTAAATTGATTTGGTCTTCTGTCGGCTCATACTTATACATTTTTCCACCGTTTGTAACATTTGCACGAAAATCTGATTCTGATTTTCTTAACACTGCTGTTACTACTTGTTTACCAACTACTTGGATGCGGATATCAGTCCCTCTACTTGATTCTATAAACTCTTGATAAATATGTGGTTTGTGCTTTAGTTCGTCTACCTTCTTAAAAAAATCTTCTCTATTCTCAACTAAATAAACTTGTCTACCGAATGAACCGAATGACTCTTTTATAATTAAGGGAAAACCTAATTCCTGTATGACTTCATCGTAAAAATCATAGTTTGTTAAATCACAATTAGGGAACAATAGCGGAGCCGTAATTGTTTTTGGCATAGGTATATCGAAGTTTGATAATGCCTGAAAAGTTAATGCCTTATCATCACAAACTTCAATCGTTCTCGCAGAATTATATAATTTTATCCCCATATTTTCTAAATGCCTTGCTAAATGAACATCCTTGTCCCAAAAAATTACAAAATCAGGTTTCTCATTTGCGAATTTCCCTTTTAAAATCGCTTGACCCTTTTCAATTACTGGGATTAGTTCATAATGCTTAACTAAAGAAATATCTATTCCTTTTGCGATTGCTGTATCTTGTAACCATTCGAAAAGTTCAGTAAATTTTGCAGCTGTAATATGACCATTAAATACAATCCAACCTTTAAACTTTTTCATTCTAACTATCTTCTTTCGTAATGTTTTTGTTTTTTCTTGATTGAAATTTTCCTCATCTTTTACAACTTTAACACAAAAAAAAGAATCGTAATACATGGACTTTTTCTAGTCAATATCATTACGATTCACTATTTAAATTAGCCATTTACCATATAAACCATACGGTCTTTGCCATTAATATCGAAAACAACTTCGACATTTGAATTCGGATAAGCTTTCCCTAAAATTTCAGCAACCTGCTCACCTTGATTAACACCTACTTCAAATGCAACCAGTGATTTTTCTTTTAATACTTTAGGTAAGTCATTTGCAAAACGACGATAAAAATCTAAACCATCTTCGCCACCTACTAAAGCACGGTATGGTTCGTGATCCTTAACTACTTCATCTAAACCCAACCAATCTTCATGCGGAATATACGGCGGATTTGATACAACAATATCAACTTTCTTGTTTTCTTCAATAAAGTAATTCAGTAAATCATTGTGTATAAAGTGGACATTTGCCAGTAACTCTTGTGCATTTTGTTTAGCAACTTGGATAGATTCTTCTGCAATATCAACTGTATGAACTATTAGTTGTTTATTTTCAAGCGCAAGGGAAATTGCAATCGCCCCACTGCCTGTCCCAACATCTACTAGTTCAAGTTGCTCTGTATTATTCCAATGCTTTTGAATACGATGCAGTACGCCTTCCACTAACTCCTCTGTTTCTGGTCTTGGAATTAGTACTTCTTCATTAACGAAGAACTTTCGGCCATAAAAGTATTCATATCCTATTAAATATTGGATTGGTTGGCCATCTATGTGCTTATGAACCAATTCTTTAAACTCCATCCAATGATTCTCTTCTAAATCTTCTCTCATATTTAGCAATAATTCTGTTCGATTGTAGTCCAAAATATGTTTTAATACAATTTCACCCACATTTTCATCACGACCGTGTTCTTGTAAAAAAGAAGAAGCCCATTTTAGGGCTTCATATATCTTTGTTGTCATTATTGACTTTGTTCCATACGTTTTGCTTGATCATCCATTATTAACGCATTAATAATTTCGTCGATTTTACCTTCAACGATTTGATCAAGCTTTTGAATTGTTAATCCAATTCGGTGATCAGTTACACGGTTTTGTGGGTAGTTATAAGTACGGATACGTTCAGAACGGTCACCTGTACCTACAGCTTGTTTACGATTTTGATCGTATTCTGCTTGTACTTCTCTTTGGAATTTATCATAAACCCTAGCGCGAAGAACCTTCATCGCTTTTTCTTTATTTTTAATTTGTGATTTTTCATCCTGACATGATACAACAGTATTTGTGGGAATATGAGTTAAACGCACTGCAGACATCGTTGTATTTACTGATTGACCACCAGGACCACTTGAAGCAAATGTATCTACACGAATATCTTTTTCATGAATTTCAATTTCAACTTCTTCAGCTTCTGGTAAAACCGCTACAGTTGCAGTTGAAGTATGAATTCGTCCACCTGATTCTGTTTCAGGAACACGTTGAACACGGTGTGCACCATTTTCAAATTTTAGTTTTGAATATGCACCTTTACCATTGATCATAAAGATAACCTCTTTAAATCCACCTAGCTCTGTATAGTTACCTTCAATGATTTCTGTTTTCCATCCGTTAACCTCAGCAAAACGGCTGTACATACGATATAACGTAGCAGCAAATAATGCAGCTTCGTCTCCGCCAGCAGCACCACGAATCTCAACGATAACGTTTTTATCATCGTTAGGATCTTTTGGAATTAAAAGGATTTTTAAACGTTCTTCTAGATCCTTTGATTCGTTTTCCAAATCATTTAATTCTTCTTTAACCATTTCGCGCATATCAGCATCAAGTTTCTCTTCAAGCATAGCTTTTGCATCTTTAATTTGCTCTTTAACTGATTTGTATTGACGGTATACATCAACTGTTTCTTGTATGTCTGATTGTTCTTTTGAGTATTCACGTAACTTTTTTGAATCGTTTATAATTTCCGGGTCACTAAGTAAATCGTTTAATCTATCATAGCGATCCTCTACAGCTTGTAATCGATCAAACATAATTTTCACCTCGACATTTTCGTCTTAAATATATATCGAAAGAAGCGATTCTAAATCGCTTCTTTCATTCTAAATTCTAAGATAAAAGCGTATAAAACACTTTATCCACAATTATTATTGTTCAGTTTTAGAAAGCTAGCTCTTCGATAATTTTCCATTCAGAGCTGGGCGAGCTTTCTCCACATTTCTTAGTATATGGTCTTAATAGCTAATTTTCAACCTACTGTAAAATTAATCGTTCTGACTTTGAAGTACTGGTTGAATTGTTTTCGTTGGTACTTCGTGACAGTGACGACATCTTGGTTCGTACGATTCAGATGCACCTACTAAAATAATAGGGTCCTCAAATAAAGCTGGTTTACCATTTATTAATCTTTGAGTTCTACTTGCAGGTGATCCGCATGAAGCACAAACTGCGTTTAATTTCGTTACATGTTCTGCAATTGATAATATTTCAGGTACTTTACCAAATGGTAAGCCTCTAAAATCCTGGTCTAAACCTGCACAAATCACACGTTTCCCAGAGTTAGCAAGTTGTTGAACTACCATAACTATTTCATCGTCAAAGAATTGAATCTCGTCAATTGCAACTACTTCAACTTCTTCTGTAACGTATTTAAGAATATGTGATGAGTGTGTTACTGCATAAGCAGGTACTTTCATTCCTGTGTGAGACACCACTTCTACTTCACTGTATCGATTATCAATTGATGGCTTGAATGTAACACAGCTTTGCTTAGCAAACTGTGTACGACGAACACGGCGAATTAGTTCCTCTGATTTTCCAGAAAACATACTTCCGCAAATCATTTCAATCCAACCATTTTTTTTCATCATAAAGAACATTATGTGTCTCACCTTTCTATATCAGTACAAAGACTATTTTATTATTTATTTTAAACGCCGGTTAATTCAGCAGTATTTATAATTCGTGTAAGTATCTTTTAGTATTTATATCAAAATTCACTAAATTGAATTAGACTTATATGTTATTTGACTATAAATGCGTAAAAAAAGCAGGCAAAGTAGCAATAACTCGCCTGCTTTTCATCAATATTACTTAAGGCCGTATTTTTTGTTGAAACGTTCAACACGTCCTGCAGCGTTAGCAAATTTCTGACGTCCAGTGTAGAATGGGTGAGAATCAGAAGAAACCTCAACTTTGATTAGAGGGTAAGTTTCGCCATCTTCCCATTCGATTGTTTCGTTAGAATATTTTGTTGATCCGCTTAAGAATTTGAAACCAGTGTTAATATCCATAAACACTACTTTCTTGTAATTAGGATGAATATTCGCTTTCATGTCTTTCATCTCCTTCCGCCCTGAAATCCTTGAAATCAGAGTTATAAGAAACCATGTGTATACCACATAATTTACATTTCACATACAAATGAAATTATAGCAACTAACCCGGGAGAATGCAACCCACTATTTCTCTTTCAGGTTGCTTATATCTTCCAACTATTTATTAGAGACTGGCGTTTTTCTACTTTCTTCAGTCATCGTATTGAAGAAATCTTCATTTGTTTTCGTTTGACGAAGCATTCTGAAATAACGTTCAACAAAGTCTGGAATATCTGACATTGTTTTTCGCATTAACCATAGCTTGTCCAGATGATCTTTTGGTATTAATAGATCTTCCTTACGTGTTCCAGAACGACGAATGTCAATTGCTGGGAAGATACGGCGTTCAGCTAATGAGCGATCTAAGTGAAGCTCCATATTACCTGTACCTTTAAACTCCTCATAAATTACATCATCCATACGTGAGCCAGTGTCGATTAGAGCTGTTGCTAAAATCGTTAAACTTCCACCTTCTTCGATATTACGTGCAGCACCGAAGAATCGTTTTGGTCTATGGAATGCAGCAGGATCAATACCACCTGATAACGTACGACCACTTGGTGGAATAACTAGATTATACGCACGAGCTAGCCTAGTAATACTATCCATTAAAATGATTACATCTTTCTTGTGCTCTACTAGTCTCATAGCGCGTTCTAATACTAATTCAGCAACCTTTAT
The DNA here is from genome assembly GCF_002559405.1 of Bacillus sp. AFS001701. Taxonomy (GTDB): domain Bacteria; phylum Bacillota; class Bacilli; order Bacillales; family Bacillaceae_G; genus Gottfriedia. The sequence goes on from NZ_NTZO01000094.1 coordinate 9,020, forward strand.
ATGACTATCAGGAGTTTCGTCGAAAGTTGAACTTACTACATCTCCTTTTACAGAACGTTCAATGTCCGTTACCTCTTCTGGTCGCTCATCAATTAGTAATACAATTAGTTCAGCTTCTGGGTGATTTGTTGTGATGCTATTTGCAACTTCTTTTAATAACTCTGTCTTACCGGCTTTTGGAGGGGCAACAATTAAACCACGTTGACCAAATCCTACTGGGGCGATCATATCAATAATTCTTGTAGAAAACTTAGCAGGAGATGTTTCAAGCTTCATTTGTCTATTAGGATATAATGCAGTTAATCCCGGGAAGTGAACACGTTCTTTAGCATTCTCAGGATCATCTCCATTGACTGCTTCTACTTGAAGTAGACCAAAGTATCTTTCATTTTCCTTCGGTGGACGTACTTTTCCAGAAACCTTATCACCATTTCGCATATCAAAACGACGAATTTGAGATGCAGAAATATAAATATCTTCTGAACTAGGTGAATAATTAATTGGACGTAAGAATCCATATCCTTCTGAAGGGATAATTTCTAGTACACCTTCCATGAACATTAATCCATCTTTTTCCGCTTGCGCTTTAAGGATTGCAAAAATAAGTTCTTTTTTCGTTAACTTGCTGTAATACGAAATTTTCATTACCTTCGCGTGTTCATACAAATCTTTTAATTTCATGTTTTCTAATGCAGAGATTGTTAAACTCATATAACACCACTCTTTACTTTTATTCGTTCAAATTAGGGTTTTCTTAATTCGGAAGGTTATTTAGAAGGCTTTTTGAAGGAAACTTACATAAAGTATTACTCTTTAGTGTAACCTTTTCCCCTAAAAATATTCTAAGTAATTAGAATTAATAGGATTACTATCTATTGAGATTATAATTCGAAAGAGTTTTTTATGCCAACTATTTTTCGACTAAACTATTTAATGACTCTTCCCCTTGGTAAATAAAGGAAAGAGTCATTATTCTACTAAATTAATATCTTGATTCCGATATTGTTAACAAAGAATTTTGATTCATTATTAACCCTCATCAAAACAAAGCTTTTTAGCGGTTTGATTATTTAATAACTAGGTTTGGTTTTTTGTTTAGGCTGTGACGTCCATCTACAAAACGAACAGTTCCTGATTTAGCACGCATAACTAATGATTGCGTAGAACCTACATTCCCTTTGTATTGTACACCTTTTAGTAATTCTCCATCAGTTACACCAGTAGCAGCAAAAATTGCGTCGTCACCCTTAACTAAATCGTCCATATATAATATACGGTTTGGATCTTCTATACCCATGCGTTTACAACGTTCGATCTCTTCTTCATTTTGAGGTAATAACTTCCCTTGAAGTTCTCCACCTAAGCATTTTAAAGCAACTGCAGCGATAACTCCTTCTGGCGCTCCACCGCTTCCAAATAAAATATCAACACCTGTGTGATCAAAAGCTGTGTTAATTGCACCCGCAACATCACCATCGTTAATTAGTTTAATTCGAGCACCTGCTGAGCGAATTTCTTCAATTAACTTCGCATGACGTTCTCTATTTAATACTGTTGCAACGACTTCATTAATGTTTTTTCCTTTTGCTTTTGCTACAGCTGTTAAGTTCTCAAGAACAGATGCATTGATATCAACTTTACCAACCGCTTCAGGTCCTACTGCAAGTTTCTCCATGTACATATCAGGAGCATGTAATAAATTGCCATGGTCAGCAATTGCAATAACCGCTAAAGCATTCCATCCACCAGATGCCACGATATTTGTACCTTCAAGTGGGTCAACTGCTACATCTACTCTTGGACCATATCCATTACCAAGTTTCTCACCGATATAAAGCATTGGAGCCTCATCCATTTCGCCTTCTCCAATTACAACTGTTCCCTTCATAGGAATTGTATCAAATACGTCACGCATCGCTGTTGTAGCAGCATCATCTGCTTCATCCTTTTTACCTAAACCCATCCATTTTGCAGATGCTAGTGCTGCTGCCTCAGTAACACGTACTAACTCCATTGATAAACTTCTTTCCATTCAAAACTCCCCCTTTGATGTAAATGAAAACTATCTAAATTATGTTATGAGTATGAAAATACCCAATCTTACGCATTTTTAAATTGCTCAACTTCTTGCTTTGTTAGCTGAACACGCCAAACATTAGCTCCTAATCCTAAAAGCTTTTCAACTAAATCCTCATATCCTCTGTCAACATGCTCTAATCCAGTTAATTCTGTTTTACCTTCTGCAATCAAGCCTGCTATAACTAAAGCTGCTCCAGCACGTAAATCACTTGCTTTTACACGACCACCTTGTAACTGTGAAGGACCGGAAATAATAGCTGTACTACCTTCGACTTTAATCGTTGCACTCATTCTTCTAAGCTCATCAATATGCTTAAATCTTGCACCATAAATTGTATCAGTAATAACGGCTGTCCCATTCGCCTTCGTTAACAGCACTGAAAACGGCTGCTGTAAGTCAGTCGGAAACCCTGGATAAACTAAAGTTTTGATATCTACTGATTTTAATTCTTTATTTGATCCTGAAACGATAATTTGATCGTCATTCGTATCAATATCTATATTCATTTCTCTCATTTTCGCTATAAGTGATTCCAAATGGTGTGGAATAACATTATCAACAATAACCTTGTCCCCTTCTTGCACAGTTGCAGCAGCTAATATTGCATAAGTTCCTGCTTCAATTCGATCAGGGATAATTGTATGTGTGCAGCCAGATAGTGATTCTACTCCATCAATTCGAATTACATCAGTACCCGCACCTTTAATTTTAGCACCCATACTTGTTAATAAAGTAGCTACATCGACAATCTCAGGCTCTTTTGCAGCGTTTTCAATAACAGTTCTACCATTCGCTAAAACCGCTGCTAACATGATATTAATCGTTGCACCAACACTCACTACATCTAAGTATATACGTGCACCTTTTAGTTCTTCTGCCCTTAAATAGATTGCACCTTGCTCATTTGTTACTTTTGCACCTAATGCTTCAAAACCTTTTATATGTTGATCAATAGGTCTTGGTCCAAGATAACATCCCCCTGGTAAGCCTATAACCGCTTGCTTAAATCTACCTAACATTGCACCCATTAAATAATAAGACGCTCGCAATTTTTTTACCTTCCCACTTGGAAGTGGCATTGCAACCATATTTGTTGGATCAATCATTATTTTTTCATCAGATACTTCTACTTGACCACCTATTTCCTCTAAAAGGTCACATAGTGTTTGAACATCTGAAATAGAAGGTACTCCTTCAAGTGTTACAGGTGAGCTTGCTAAGATAGTTGCTGGGATTAAAGCCACTGCACTATTTTTGGCACCGCTAACACGAATTGTCCCTTTTAAAGGTATACCGCCTTCTAATACAAGCTTTTCCATAGTATACTCCCTTCTAAATGAGCAGAAGAAAATAGTAGAGAAGTAAAGTTTTTAAACTTCTCAACTGTCGAATAGTTTCTACCTATTTTCTCCAAAATTCTACTTCTCTAATCTTAGTTTATACGAGAGCCACAGTCTAATATAAAGACTTTTGCTTCGGATTGGTTAATGACAATATCTTGAATTTCAATAAAAATTCAGTAAAACCTTTACATAAATTTTAATTAGTTAATAAAGTAGAAATAGATATTTGGTAAATTCTTAACTAGACCTATACTAATTCTAATCATTATTAGGTTATATCTTCAAGTCTAAATGAAAAAACATATAAATTTATTGCTAAAAATGGCTTTCTTAAACAAGAAAACCGTCTAAACATAATTTAGACGGCTTAATTTATTATAATATATCATATTTTAAGCTAAAAAAATATTACGCTTTGTTGCTAGTACCGAACTCACGGATTTTGCCAGCTACTGTTGCGATAATTGCTTCGCGACCTGGTCCAAGAACTTTACGTGGATCGTACTGTTTTTGATCATTTGCAACAAATTCACGAACAGCTTTATTGAAAGCAATTTGGTTCTCAGTGTTAACGTTAATTTTTGCAGTTCCACGAGCGATTGCTTTTTGAATTTGTTCAGTTGGGATTCCAGTTCCACCGTGTAAAACTAATGGTACATTAGTCTCGTTACCGATTTGTTCCATTTCGTCGAAACCTAATTTCGGTTCACCTTTGTATGGTCCATGAACAGAACCTAAAGCTGGAGCTAAGCAATCAATGCCAGTACGCTCAACTAGTTCTTTACACTCTGCTGGGTCAGCATAAATAATGTCTCCAACAACGTGATCTTCTTGTCCACCAACAGTTCCTAATTCAGCTTCTACAGATACACCATGAGAGTGAGCGTAGTCTACAACTTTTTTAGTTGTTTCAACATTTTGCTCAAATGGATCGTGAGAAGCATCAATCATAACTGAAGTAAATCCAGCGTCAATTGCAGCTTTACATGCTTCGAAGCTTGAACCGTGATCAAGATGAATTGCTACAGGTACAGTAATTTTTAAATCAATTAATAAACCTTCTACCATCTTTACAACAGTATTAAATCCACCCATGTATTTAGCTGCACCTTCAGAAACACCAAGAATTACAGGTGATTGTTCTTTTTCAGCTGCAGTAAGAATAGCAAAAGTCCACTCTAAGTTATTAATATTGTATTGACCAACAGCGTATTTACCTTCTTTTGCTTTATTAAGCATTTCAGTCATAGATACTAAAGGCATTTTAAGCCCTCCTTATATACTCTTTTATGAAAATTAATCTGCACCCATAATTTTACTAACAAGAATATAATGCTACATATTGTTCTTTATTATGTAAATTATTAGGTATTTATATCACAACATAAGAATACAAAAAATGAAATGAAAACACAACAAATATCATCTAATGTTCGTATTATCGTAACATATTAGACAATTAAACATTATTTCTAACGGTTTTATCCGTTATTTCCGAAAACGCTTTCAAATTATGGATAAAAATAAAAGCAGATGGTCCGCTACCCATCTGCTATTTTACTGCTGAGATTGTGGTTGTGAAGTATGTTCTCTAACAACCTTTTTAATTTCATCAATATCAAATGGTTTTGGAAAATATTGTAGTGCTCCTAATTTTTTAGCTTCTTCAATAATATCGAGTTCACCATAAGCCGTCATCAAAATAACTTTAATATCTTTATTAATTTCTTTGATTCGCTTTAGAATCTCCACTCCGTCCATACCTGGTATTTTCATATCAAGAATAACTAAGTCGGGACAATCCTTCACTACAATATCAATTGCTTGAAAACCATTAGCTGCCTGAAATACCTCATAGCCTTCTTTTTTGAAAATTTCGTGTAAAAGCAAACGAATTCCGTACTGATCGTCTACTATAAGTAATTTACTTCCCAAAAATAGTACCACCTTTCTAAACCAGATAACCTTGCTTAAAAAAATACAAATTCCCCTAAATTTTTACATTCTACTTAAAAACCTTTTTTCCTGCATACGTTTGAAAAATTTACAAAAAATTACTTTTTTAAATTTTTTGTATCTATCTATATTACAGTATAATGGTTAGACCATACTTTTATAAGAGGGAGTATTACTTAATGTTAAAAATTTTTTCGACACAATTGAATGGAGTTTTTCAAAAAATAGTTAAACAAGAGGAAGTATTTGAAGATGCTTCACGCTTCTTAGCACAGGCTGTTATAGGCGAAGGATGCGTTTATGTTCATGGCACAAAAGAATTTGCTGGTATTGTTTCAGAAATTACTGATGGAGCAGAACAAAATGAGTCAATTAAACCTTTGTTGATTAACGGTGAAATCCAGTCATTATCTCCAGTAGATCGAGTACTTTTATTTACAAGACAGACGGATGACCAAGAAGCTATTCTTCTTGCTAATAAACTATCAGAATCAAACATTGGATTAGTGATCGTCTCTACTACGATCAATGGAGAAGACCATTTATCAGAACTAGCTGATGTTTTTATTAACTATGAATTAACAAGAAAGCTTGTTCCAACTGACGAGGGAGACCGAATCTGTTTACCTACTCTACTTACAGGATTATTTATTTATCACTGCCTACTACTTACAATGAGTGAAATCCTATTAGATTTCGACTGAAAAATAATTCTAAAATAACAAAAACACCCAACATGATTTTAATAAAATCTGTTGGGTGTTTTTTATTTCCTTAACCTCGGTTTTGTAGTGATGCTCCTACAAAATCTCTGAATAATGGTTGTGGTCTATTTGGACGAGAAATAAACTCTGGGTGGAATTGAGAAGCTACGAACCATGGGTGATTTGGCAACTCAATAATTTCTACTAAACGACCATCAGGGCTAGTACCTGAGAAGATAAATCCTTCTTGTTCCATTTGTTGACGGTATTCATTATTGAACTCATAACGATGACGGTGACGTTCGTAAACAACTTCATCTCCGTAAGCTTCGTATGCTTTTGAACCTTCAACTAATTTACATGGATATAGGCCTAAACGTAATGTTCCACCTAAATCTTCTACGTCTTTTTGTTCTGGTAATAAATCGATAATTGGGTAGTTAGTAGTAGGATCGATTTCAGCCGAGTGAGCACCTTTCAAACCTAAAACATTTCTAGCAAATTCAATTGACGCAATTTGCATACCTAAACAAATTCCTAAGAATGGTACGTTATTTTCACGAGCAAATTGTGCAGTTAAGATTTTTCCTTCTACACCACGATCACCGAATCCACCTGGTACAAGAATTCCATCTACATCGCTTAAAAGTTCATTTACATTAGCTGATGTAACTTCTTCTGCATTAATCCATTTAATTTCAATTTCGCTATCAAAAGCATAACCTGCGTGCTTTAATGCTTCTGCTACTGAAATATAAGCATCTTGTAATTCTACATATTTACCAACAAGAGCGATTTTTGTTGATTTAGTTAGGTTTTTAACTTTGTCTACTAAAGAAATCCACTCTGTCATATCTGCTTCATTTGTTTGTAGTTTTAAATGATTACATGCAATACTGTCTAATCCTTGTGCTTGTAATGCTAATGGGATTTCGTAAAGAGTATCTGCATCTACACATTCAATTACATCTTTAGCATCTACATCACAGAATTGAGCAATTTTATCTTTCATTTCTTGTGGTACAGATGTTTCTGAACGTAGTACGATCACATTTGGTTGAATACCAATACTACGAAGTTCTTTTACACTGTGTTGTGTAGGTTTTGTTTTTAACTCACCAGCAGCTTTAATATAAGGTAGAAGTGTACAGTGAACATACATTACGTTGTCACGACCAACGTCGCCTTTAATTTGACGAATAGCTTCAATAAAAGGTAATGACTCGATATCACCAACTGTTCCACCGATCTCTGTGATAACAACATCAGCATTCGTTTCGCGACCCGCACGGAAAACTTTATCCTTAATCTCATTTGTAATGTGTGGGATAACTTGTACAGTTCCTCCTAAGTAATCTCCACGACGTTCTTTTTGTAATACCGTAGAATAAACTTTACCACAAGTTACATTGTTGAATTTAGTAACGTTAATATCAACGAATCTTTCATAATGACCTAAGTCTAAGTCTGTTTCTGCACCGTCATCTGTTACGAAAACTTCACCATGTTGGTAAGGACTCATTGTTCCTGGATCTAAGTTAATGTACGGATCGAATTTTTGAATTGTTACATTTAATCCTCTGTTTTTTAGAAGTCGTCCTAAAGATGCTGCAACAATCCCTTTACCAAGAGAAGAAACTACGCCACCTGTTACAAAAATATACTTTGTCATAATTGAGCCCCTTTCATTTTTAGCATTCGTATTTTATTTTTCCTTACAAGAAATTACAAAGCTAAACCTTTATAAAAAAATAGTTAATAACATTTTGTATGCATGCTTTATTGTCATCCAAAATTGGGTTTTTTCATGCAAGTTTTTAACATTTGAATCTAAAGCAAACATTTCATTTATTGTTTTATTACATTAAGTATTTGTAAAAAAACAAAGACGCCCCCTATTAAAAATAGGGAGCGTCAAAATATATTTCGTTCTTTTTAAAGAGCCCAATAAGAATTCTACTCATTCAGTACTTAAAAGTCAAGAACTTATCGTTCTTCTTCCTCTTCAAATTCATCTAATTCTTCATCTTCTTCATCTTCTAGCTCTAAATCTTCATCATCTATTTCAAGGTCTTCATCATCTTCATCGATTTCTTCGTCATCAAACTCATCAGTTTCATCATCATCAACTAGATCTTCATCTAACTCGTCTAATTCAAGTTCTTCTTCTTCAAACTCATCTTCTTCAGATGCGTCATAATCTTCGAACTCACTGTCTTCTTCCAATTGTTTACGTTTCTTCTTAGGTTTTGCAACAGGTAATACTTCTTCTTCTGCTTGATCGTATGGGTACCAAGCACGTAATCCCCAACGATTTTCACCTAAACATACGAAACGGCCATCAATATTTAATTCTGTATAAAACTGAGGAAGTTTTTCTAATAGTGCCTCTCTAGTTACACCTAAAACTGTTGCCATTTGGTCAACTAAATCGTAAAAAGAGATAGGTTCCTTTGTTTCAGAAAAAAGTTCATATGCTAATTCAATAAGCGATAATTCTTTTAATTGCTCTTCCGAGTATTGCTTTAAACTCAAGGTAAGCACTCCTTTAAAAATAATATTTTCACCATAATTTAATACCATTATGTATAAATTTTACTAGTTAGCTATAAAATACATATCTTTCATTATAAACAAAACTAAGTTAAATATGCTAGCACCTTGTCTATATTTTTCAATAATAGATTAATTTTTTGCGAAAATAGTAAAATGAGCGCCTAAAAGACGCCCATTCTACCTAACTCCAGTCACATGCCGCTTTTGCTGTCTTAAAGCAGGACAAACGGCTTTTTAAAATTCTTTTTACATATTTCTACGGTATTGTCCGCCTACTTCATATAATGCTTGAGTAATTTGCCCTAAACTAGCCACGCGAACAGTATTCATTAGCTCTTCGAATAAATTGCCATTTTGACGAGCAACTTGTTTTAATTGTTCTAAAGCAACCTGTGCTTCTGATCTATGTTTCACTTGGAATTGTTCGACATGATCAATTTGCGATTGTTTTTCTTCGTAGCTTGATCTAGCGATTTCCATTGTATTAATTGATTCCATTTGTTCGTTCGGATTGATGTAAGAGTTTACTCCTATAATTGGAAGTTCACCATTATGTTTAAGTGTTTCATAATAAAGTGACTCTTCTTGAATTTTGCCACGTTGATATTGAAGCTCCATCGCACCTAATACGCCACCACGGTCACTGATTCTCTCAAACTCTTTTAAGACTGCTTCTTCCACTAAGTCTGTTAGCTGCTCAATGATAAATGATCCTTGGATTGGATTTTCATTTTTCGATAGACCATTTTCCTTTTGAATAATAAGCTGAATCGCCATTGCACGACGCACAGATTCCTCAGTAGGAGTTGTAACAGCCTCATCATATGCATTTGTATGAAGTGAGTTACAGTTATCATATAAAGCCAGTAATGCTTGTAACGTTGTACGGATATCATTAAATGCCATCTCTTGAGCATGTAATGAGCGACCTGATGTTTGAACATGGTATTTAAGTTTTTGACTACGTTCAGATGCACCATACTTTTCTTTCATCGTAACAGCCCAAATTCTTCTCGCTACACGTCCTATTACGGAGTACTCTGCATCAAGTCCATTACTAAAGAAGAACGATAAATTATGTGCAAAATCATCAATTTTCATGCCTCGACTTAAATAATATTCAACGTAAGTGAATCCATTTGATAAAGTGAATGCAAGTTGTGAAATTGGATTTGCTCCAGCTTCAGCAATGTGGTATCCAGAAATAGAAACTGAATAATAATTACGAACACTATTATCAATAAAATACTGTTGAATATCGCCCATCATTTTTAAAGCGAATTCTGTTGAGAAAATACATGTATTTTGCCCTTGATCCTCTTTTAAAATATCAGCTTGAACAGTACCACGAACTTTTTGTAAAGTTACTCGCTTGATTTCAGTGAATTCTTCAACTGTTAAAATTCGGCCTAATTCTTTTTCTTTTATTTCAACTTGTTGATGGATAGCAGTATTTAAGAACATAGCTAAAATAATTGGTGCTGGACCATTAATTGTCATAGAAACAGATGTTGAAGGACTACATAAATCAAAACCATTGTAAAGCTCAATCATGTTATCTAAAGTACATACATTAACTCCACTCTCACCAATTTTCCCAAAAATATCAGGTCGGATTGCTGGGTCTTCTCCGTATAGAGTTACTGAATCAAATGCTGTACTTAAACGTTTAGCTGGGTCATTCTCACATAGATAGTGGAATCGTTTATTCGTTCTGCTTGGAGGTCCCTCACCAGCAAATTGTCTCTTCGGATCTTCATCTTGACGCTTGAATGGGAATACTCCTGCTGTAAATGGGAAATATCCAGGCACGTTTTCTTTCGCTACCCATCTTATTAAATCTCCATAATCTCGATAAGTAGGTACAGATACTTTCGGTATTTTTGTACCCGATAAAGTTGTCGTTGTTAACTCAATTTTAATTTCTTTATCTCTAATTTTTTGAATTAGTTGATCTTGTGAATATGCTTCTTTAATCAATTTAAAATGATTAAGAGCTTGTTTTGTAGATGGAGCAAGAGATTCTTCAAATTTATTTTTCAAATCTACTAATGTATGTTTTGCATCTTCAATATTTAGTGACTCTATTTCAGACAGTGTTCCTTCAATTTGATAAAGCTTTGAAGCTTTTGCTGCCTCAACTTCAGTATTTTCGTGATAGTTTCTTACCGTTTCTGCAATTTCTCTTAAATAAAAACGACGATTACTTGGAATAATGACATGTTGTTTCTCAACATTACCTGGCTTAATATATGTCGTATTCCATTCATTTGTAGTGTGTTTTTCAATTGATTTTGTTAAAGCTAAAAATAAATTATTAGTTCCTGCATCGTTGAACTGGCTAGCTATTGTTCCGTATACAGGCATTGTAGCGATATCATCATGGAAAAGATGGCGACTACGTTGATATTGTTTTTGAACAAGACGTAATGCATCTTCTGATCCTTGACGTTCAAATTTATTAATTGCAATCAAATCTGCAAAGTCAATCATATCAATTTTTTCTAATTGAGAAGGTGCTCCAAATTCACTTGTCATAACGTACAGATGAATATCACTGTACTGAGTAATTGCAGCATCACCTTGGCCTATACCACTTGTCTCAACAAAAATAACGTCAAAATCAGCTGATTTTAAGATTGAAATAGTATCCTCTAATGCATTTGAGATTTCTGATTGACTATCTCGAGTAGCTAAACTTCTCATATACACATTTGGATGGTGAATTGAATTCATACGAATACGATCACCTAATAGTGCCCCACCTGTTTTACGTTTTGTTGGATCAATTGAAACAATACCGATTGTTTTTTCTGGAAACTCTTGAATAAAACGGCGTACTAGCTCATCTGTTAATGAACTCTTACCCGCTCCACCAGTACCAGTCATACCAATTACTACACTTTTACTAGTTTCTGATTTTTCTAATGTTGCGGCCATCTCTAAGCTTGAATCTAGAGAACCTTTATTTTCAGCTAAAGTAATAAATCTAGCAATTTCTTTATGATTTGTAGCAGATAGTTTTTGAACGTTTTCTAAGTCCTTCAAAGGTGGAAGAAAATCTGTGCTTTGTAACATATGATTAATCATTCCTTGAAGTCCCATTATACGTCCATCTTCAGGTGAATAGATTTTAGTAATCCCGTATGCTTCTAGCTCCTCTTGCTCTTTAGGCAGAATTACGCCACCGCCGCCTCCAAATAACTTGATGTGAGAAGCGCCTCTTTCTTGAAGCAAGTCGTACATATATTTAAAGTACTCCATATGTCCACCTTGGTAGGAAGAAATTGAAATACCTTGTACATCCTCTTGAATTGCTGCGTTAATAATTTCTTCAACAGAGCGGTTATGGCCTAAATGAACAACTTCAACACCATTTTCTTGCAATAATCTTCTAATCATATTGATTGACACGTCATGGCCATCAAATAAGCTTGATGCAGTAACGAAACGAATCTTGTGCTTAGCTTGATACTTTTCTACCATACTAATCATCCCCCAGAATTATAATTGCCTTTTTTTGTAAAAGAAAACTTGGTAAAGGACTATCCATATTCCTTGTACCAAGCGATCCTAATCATTCGTAATGCGAAAAGAAGAATAAATATTATTTTTTATAGCATTCTTGAGATTACTAGTCTTTGAATTTCTTGTGTTCCTTCATAGATTTGAGTGATTTTAGCGTCTCTCATAAAGCGTTCTACCGGATAATCCTTCGTATATCCATAGCCACCAAAAACTTGTACTGCCTCTGTTGTAACCTTCATCGCAGTATCTCCGGCAAGTAATTTAGACATAGCAGATTCCTTACCATATGGAAGTCCATTAGATTCTAACCATGCAGCTTGATAAGTTAATAGACGAGAAGCTTCGATACTTGTAGCCATATCAGCAAGTTTAAATGAGACACCTTGTTGAGCAATAATTGGTTTACCAAATTGAACACGCTCTTTAGCATAATCAACTGACGCATCTAAAGCACCTTGTGCAATCCCTACAGCTTGTGCAGCGATTCCATTTCTACCACCATCAAGAGTTTGCATCGCAACTTTAAATCCTTTACCTTCTTCACCTAATAGGTTTTCAGCTGGAATGCGGCATTCTTCAAAGATAATTTCAGTTGTTGGTGATGAACGAATACCTAATTTACTTTCTTTCTTACCAACTGAAAAACCTGGTGTATCACTTTCAACGATAAATGCAGAAACTCCGTGCTTATTTGTAGGATCAGTCACCGCAAATACTACGTAAATTTCCGCTTCTCCACCGTTAGTAATAAATATTTTTGAACCATTTAATATATATTCGTTTCCTTCTTTTCTAGCAGTCGTTCTCATACCACCAGCATCTGATCCAGATCCTGGTTCAGTTAATCCATAAGCACCGATTTTTGTTCCTTGTGCTAACGGTTTTAAGAATTTTTGTTTTTGTTCTTCAGTACCAAATTTATATATCGGCCAACTAGCTAATGAAGTGTGAGCTGATAAAGTTACACCTGTTGAAGCACAAACTCTAGAAAGCTCTTCAACCGCGATAACGTAAGCTAAATAATCACTACCGATTCCACCATATTCCTCTGGGAATGGAATACCTGTTAATCCCAACTCAGCCATTTGATCAAAAATTGAACGATCAAATTTTTCATGCTCATCACGCTCAGCAGCTGACGGAGCAACCTCATTTCTAGCAAAATCTCTTACCATTTTACGAATCATTTCATGTTCTTCACTTAAACGAAATTGCATAGATCATTTCCCCCGATTTTTGCTAGGACAAGGATCACAATCAAATAAGAGGTTCTAATTAAAGATACTTATTTTATATCCTATTCCTCTTAACTTAATTGCTCCCTTATCACTGCCATGTTGTTTTTGTCGATTTTTGTAAGCGTTAACAAAATATTTTGTACTTTAACTAAAAGATAGTCTACTTTGTATAATATTAGACAAAAATCTGAAAATTCCTGTTATTTTTTGTAGAAAAATTTTTAAGTCTGGAAGGAAGGAAAAACAGGATTAAGTTAATAGGCAAAAATAGAAAAGCAAAAAAAATAACAGCTTAAGGGAGGCAGTACTTAGCCAAAAAGGAAATATTCCCCTCCTGACCTTTCCTACTCTTCCCATACCCTGCTATTCCTGCTTTTCCCTCTTATCGTACCTCTACTAAGACTGCGTCCCCTTGACCACTGCCGCTACAGATTGCAGCAATTCCTAGGCCTCCGCCTCTTGCTTTTAAAGCATTAATTAAAGTTACGATGATTCTTGCACCACTTGCTCCAATTGGATGCCCTAGAGCAATAGCTCCACCATTTACATTTATTTTTTCTAAAGGTATATCCGCAATTTTCGCACTTGCTAAAACTACTGCAGCAAATGCTTCGTTAATTTCGAATAAGTCTATATCTGACATCTTTTTATTTGTTTTTTGTAATAATTTTTGAATGACATATCCTGGAGTTCTAGGAAAGTCCTTTGCTTCTACAGCCATTGATTCTGTTGCAACGATTGTAGCTAAAGGTAAGTAGCCATTTAGTTTTGCTTCTTCCTCACTCATTAATAAAAGTGCTGCACCTGCGTCATTTAATCCAGGTGCATTTCCAGCTGTGATTGTTCCGTCGCGATCAAATGCTGGTGATAGCTTAGCTAGTTTTTCAATCGTAGTATCTTCCCTTGGACACTCGTCTACTTCTATTTTGGTTACGACTCCTTTTTTGCCAACGGACTCAATCGCTACAATCTCTTCTTCAAATTTACCTGTTTTAATTGATTCAACCGCAAGTTGTTGACTACGAAGTGCCCACTCGTCTTGTTGCTCACGAGATATGTCTTCGATTTTAGCAACTTCACTTCCATATGTACCCATATGAACACCAGTAAATGAACAAGTTAAACCATCTACTAGAAGACCATCTTTTAACTCTGTATTCCCCATTTTATTTCCCCATCTTATAGAGGTTTGATAAAAAGGTGTATTACTCATGGATTCCATTCCACCTGCAACAATCCGTTTACTTTCGCCAGATCGAATCAATAAATCTGAAAGCATAACACTACGCATACCAGATGCACATACTTTATTTATTGTTTCTGATCTTGTTTCCCAAGGTAATCCTGCATTACGAAGTGCTTGTCTTGAAGGTAATTGTCCTTGTCCACCTTGTAAAACTGTTCCCATTATTACATCATCAATCATTTCTAATGGATGGTTAACACGGTTCAATGTCTCTTTAATTGCGATACCACCTAACTGGGCAGCACTAAAGCCCTTTAAGGCACCTCCAAAACGTCCGATTGGTGTACGAACTGCACTTACTATAACTGTTTTACTCATCCCAATTTCCCCCTTAAAGTTTTATCTATTTCTCCTCTATAATAAAATCCTATAATCAATCAATTCACAAAATAAAAGGCGGTTTAAAACGTTGCCGAGCAATCTGAAAGGTGTACAAGTTGCACACCTTTCATTGCTATTTTATGAAGATTGAAAAGTTATAGAACTTTTATGAAGCTTGGTTTTGTTTGTCACCAAAAATCGATAACTCTAAAAGCTCTGCTATATCTAGTGTTTTTACATTTTCTTCGACTTCTTTTGCTTTTGTTCCATCAGATAGCATTGTTAAGCAATAAGGACAACCTGTTCCAATTACATTTGGACTAACTGCAAGTGCTTGTTCAGTACGAGTTACATTAATACGATTACCAACATGCTCTTCCATCCACATTAATCCTCCACCCGCTCCACAGCACATACCTGTTTCACGTTTACGCTCCATTTCAACTAGCTTGACACCAGGAATTGCACGAAGAATATCCCTAGGAGCTTCATAAACTTCATTGTATCGACCTAAATAGCATGAATCATGGTAAGTAATCACTTCATTTACTTGATGAACCGGCTTTAACTTACCTTCTCTAACCAATTGAGATAATAATTCTGTATGATGATAAACTTCTATTGATAAACCAAAATCAGGATATTCATTTTTAAATGTGTTATAAGCATGCGGGTCAATTGTTACTAATTTAGTTACTCCCGCTTTTTCAATTTCTGAGATATTATTACTTGCTAACTCTTGGAATAAGAATTCTTGACCTAATCGTCTAGGTGTATCGCCAGAATTTTTCTCCTTATTACCTAAAATTGCAAAATTAACTCCAGCTTCATTCATTAGTTTCGCAAATGCTAATGCGATTTTTTGGCTACGGTTATCATATGAACCCATTGCACCAACCCAGAATAAGTACTCAATTTCTTCTCCAGCTTTCTGAGCTTCTTTTACTGTTGGGATATGGATACTTTCATCAAGTTCTCTCCAATTTTCACGGTCTTTACGATTTAATCCCCATGGGTTTCCTTGACGTTCGATATTTGTCATTGCACGTTGAGCATCAGGTTGCATCTTACCTTCTGTTAAAACTAAATAACGACGTAAATCAATTACCTTTTCAACATGCTCATTCATTACTGGACATTGATCTTCACAGTTACGACAAGTTGTACATGCCCAAATCTCTTCTTCAGTAATTACGTCACCAATTAAACTTGGACTATATTCCAATGTTGCTGCTGATTCTTGTTTTCCTTGTGAAGCAAATGCTAATTGATTTCCTTTTGTTTTAGAAAATGCAACTGTTGGAACCCAAGGTGCACGAGACGTTACAACAGCCCCTGTTTCAGTTAAATGATCACGAAGTTTTAAAATTAAATCCATCGGTGACAGCATTTTTCCAGTTGCAGTAGCTGGACATACATTTGTACAACGACCACATTCAACACAAGCATATAAGTCAATTAACTGTGATTGACGGAAGTCGCTGATTTTTCCAACACCAAATGTCTCTTGTGTTTCATCTTCAAAATCTATTTTTTCTAATTTTCCTGCTTTTGTTAAACGATTAAAATACACGTTTGCTGGACCAGCAAGTAAATGTGCGTGTTTTGATTGAGGTACATATACTAAGAACGTTAAAAGTGAAATTAAGTGAGTCCACCAAGCAACATAAAATAATGAAATTGATAAAGGCTTACTAATTCCGTTAAAAATAGTTGCAATTAATGATGCAATTGGTTCGTGAAAGCTCGTTGCTTCACCATGCCAAATGATTCCCATACCATTACCAAATAGCGTTGATAACATTAATAAACCAATAAAAATAAGAACTAAACCACTTTTCCAACCTCTTTTTAGTCGAACTAACTTTTCAATATATCGTCTATGGAAGGCCCAAACAACTGCCACCAATATTAGTAACGCAATGATTTCTTCAAAAAATGTAAATGCTCCATACAAAGGTCCAAGAGGTAAATGTGCGCTAGGAACAAGACCTCTTATAATAAAGTCTAAAGCCCCAGCTTGAACTAATATGAATCCATAAAAGAATAACAAATGAATAAATCCACTTTTCTTATCCTTCAATAGCTTTTTTTGTCCAAAAACATTGACCCAAATTTTTTGAAAACGTTCTTTCAAATTTCTTTCAAATTCTTCTTTTTTACCTAATTTGATGTAGGCAAGTCTTGTTTGAATCAGGTAAATGAATAAATAAATTGCATAGACTGTAATTGCCACAAACCCTAGTGCGTTCAAATACAAAAGTGCATGATTCATGATGTATTCCTCCCCCAATTTTCCCGGCTATAAAAGAAAACGCTTACTGTTTAAAAATTTATAACCATAATAATATTCAGAAAATATATAATTTAATTATATTATGAATGACTATTCAGTCAAATACTTTTTCATATTAAATTAACTCTTTTTCATATTCTTCAATGGAAATGGTCATACTATCAACACGTAAAAGGTAAAGGAGTTTAATTATATGATTCTTTGCATTTGCTTAATTGCTCTACTCTTTCTTATACTCCTTGCTAGCTTAGATCTTTATTTTGGCTATAAAGCCTTTCATAAATATGATAAAATTTGCCCATTTAAAAAAAGATATAGTGAAACAATGTTAATAACAGATGGTAATGATTTGTACAAGCATCTTCTAGACGACATAAAAGAAGCAAGTACTAGCATTTCTATGCTTTTTTATATTGTTCGAAATGATGATACATCCGAAAAATTTTTATCATTACTTGAAAGAAAAGCTAAGGAAGGATTACAAGTACGCCTCCTTGTTGATTGGATCGGAAGTTTTAGACTAAAACGTAAAAGAATAAAAAAACTAAAAGAAAATGGCGTGGAAGTACTTTTTAATCGGAGAACTGGATTTCCATATACTCTCTATCGGTTTCAACACCGTAACCATCGAAAGATTACAGTAATAGATCAAAAAGTCGGTTATTTTGGTGGTTTTAATATAGGTAAAGAATATATTGGTTTTGATGAAGACTTAGGTTATTGGAGAGATTATCATATTCGAATGACAGGTGAAGGTGTAAAAGATTTACACATTCAATTTTTAATAGACTGGGTTAGAAGTGGCGGAGAATCCTTTACCTTAATTAATGACGATGAATTAGCAAAAGGAGAAATCGAACACCATTTCTATTCGTCGGACTTTGTACGCATTGAAAACCTATATAAAGATTTAATAGATCAGGCAAAAAAACATATTTACATTGGTACACCTTATTTTATTCCTACAAAAAAATTGATGAACGCTCTTCTTGCAGCTCTTAATCGAGGCGTCCACATATGCGTAATGGTGCCGGAAAAAGAAGACCACAGACTAGTTAAAGAGGCGAGTTTTCCACATCTCCTTTTAATTTTAGAAGGCGGTGGGGAAGTTTTTCATTATCAGAAAGGGTTCTTTCATGCCAAAGTACTACTCATCGATGATCGTTGCTGTGATGTAGGATCCGTTAACTTTGATCGTAGAAGTCTTTGCATAAATGATGAATGGAGCTGTATTTTTTCAAGTGAGTCTTTCATATTGAAGATTAAAGAAATATTTACAAAGGACTTAGAACGCTCAAAAACTTATCCTACCCAGCATTATAAAAATACAACATTCTTATGGAAGTGTCGCAAGCTTTTATCTAAGCTTCTTTCTCCATTAATGTAGTCCTTTGTACATATACAAAAATCAAGGTAGAGGTGAACAAAATATGATCATTCGATTTGGGTATGTATCACATGCATTATCATTATATAATTGTTCACCTGCAAAAACCCTTACATATACACGTTATAAAGCCCTTGACCTGGACGAACGTTTAGAGAAATTAATTTATGTTACATCGCAAAATATTGAAAATACGTATAGAGCACTTCATTATAATGTGGGACAGCAAATTCCCTTATATAGAATGTCTTCTTCAATGGTCTCTTTGGCGACTCATCCAGATGTAGAATTCGATTATATAAATATTTTTCACAAACAATTTAAAGAAATAGGAGATTTTATCAAAAAGCATGAATTAAGAGTTAGTTTTCATCCTAACCAATTCACGCTTTTTACAAGTGATAAACCTCATATAACTGATAATGCTGTGATTGATATGGAGTATCATTATAAAGTTCTTGAAGCAATGGGTATTGCAGACCAAAGCGTCATTAATATACATATTGGTGGCGCGTATGGAAATAAAGAGCTTGCGATCCAACGTTTTTATGAAAATATAAAAAAGCTCCCTATTCACATTAAAAAACAAATGACGCTAGAAAATGACGATAAAACGTATAATACAACTGAAACACTAATGGTTTGTAAAAACGAAGGTATTCCGCTCGTATTTGACTATCATCATCATATGGCAAACTTATGTGAAGAACCGTTAGAGAAATTATTACCCCTTATATTCTCTACTTGGGAACATACAAATTTGAAGCCTAAAATTCATATTTCATCTCCGAAATCCGATAAAGAGTTTAGAGCGCATTCAGATTTAATTGACCTTGATTTTATTAAGCCCTTTTTTGACATCGTCAGATCAATTGGAAAAGATATCGATATAATGATTGAATCGAAAAAAAAGGATTTAGCTCTATTGCAATTAATGGAAGATATAGCGAAATGGAGAGGTTATAAGCGAATAAGTGGTGGTATGATCGAAGTTACTTAAGTTGAGTACCAAAGACATAAATTAAAATTTCATTTATACAAACGTAGCCCTTAAGGAAGTTTAACTTACCTTGAGGGCTTCTTTTGGCTTTAAACTAACTGATTTAATTATGCAAAGTAATAATAGATGGTCTATAGATTTTCACCTACAAGTCTTACTTCAGCTCTACTATAAAGGTGGTTTGTATATGAGCTATCAAAATGCGCTATAACAGTACATAAAAGCATTGACAAAACCTGTACTTCTTTACTAGAAATTCAGCAGTATTTTGAAAATGCTTGGAATGTAATTCAAGAGTGTACACAGCTACAAATGTAAAATGGTTAACTACCGATCATAACTTTTGCAAAACTTTTGTAATGTGTACTTATCAATTTCAATATGAAGGCTATTTGAAAAGAAACTTTGTAGTCGGTCATGGTAGAGCTACCAATGTATTTATAAAGAATGACCATGGAGTTTGGATGGTTATTCATGAGCATTTGAGCAGTATTTCCTAAGCCTTAATTCTTTCATGGGGTTAGTAATGTTATTTGTATAAAAAACACTCAGATTATTAATCTGAGTGTTTTTCATTATCATTTTGTCAACCATTATTGTTCTTGTTCTCGTTCTGATTGTTTTTATAACGATTATTGCAACCATGGCAGCCTTTATTATTTTCATTTCTTCCTTGATCATTATTACTTCTTAAATCGCGTCCATCATTATAGTCTTTTTTTTTTTTCTCTTGATGCATTTCATAATTGTTATTTTGTTTCTTTTGATTTTGCTTCGATGATTCTTTATGTTCTTCTTGATGTCTATGATTCGATTGACTTTGCTTATTTCCCCAGTGCTCTTCTTGATGTCTATGATTCTTAACTTCTTTTGAATAACGATTATCATTAGCTTTGTTCTTTTCGACAGTAGGTGACTTAAAAGGAGATTTAACTTTGGAATTATTATCACCACTAGTCACTTTATGAGAATTCAAATCATTTTCTTGTTTATTTTGATTATGACTTTGGCTTTGATTTTTAACCTTAGGCTGATCTAAATCCTTAGCATTTGGGATATTAATATGGTTATTACTTTCTTGAATATCCTTCAATTCATGATTTAGCTCACTTTGTTTATCTTTAAACTCTTTTTTCATCTTGCCAGTTAATTTGATTGTTTCATCTGGTTCAATTACCTTAGATTTCTCCATTTCACCAACTATATCATTCATAACTGAGTTTAAAGGCTTATGTTTCCAGTTATCCATTTTATCGATCACTTTTTTACCTTGTTCATTGTGACCTTTTAATGCAATAACCTTTAACTGTTTGTCCAGAATTAATGACACTTTAGCCTCTGAGTCAATTTTAACCTTTCCTGCTGCAGCAAATGCTTCTTCGTGGTTCAAATTTAAAAATGTAAAAGAGAAAAGAATTAAACCACAGGCAATTACGACAGGTATCAATTTTGGAATACTTATTTTCATTTTATTATTTAAAATAATTGCATTACTAGGGAACTGAATTTCTTCACCAACCGAATAGGATGACAATAATTTTTTACATTTTAAATACTCTCCGTTAGCAGTTAGTACAACTACGGATGAGCGATTTACTTTTAATACAATACCATTGTTCATCTTCAGTTCCCCCTTTTTAAATAGTTTTGTAAATAAATATAATTATTGACACTAATAATACAC
>NZ_NTZO01000095.1 GCF_002559405.1 Bacillus sp. AFS001701
ATCGTCTATTTTTAATAAATTTCTAATATGACTTCCGATTAATTCGTATTTAGTAATTCTAAAATCAATCGCAACTTGTTGGTTATATAACGTAATGATCCCATCTTTATCGATAAATACTATGTGGTGCGGTAATGCATCATAGATTGATTGCAAAGTTCTTCTACTATTAGATAAAAAGGTAGAGAATTTAGTATGTAATGGAAGTGTATCATTATTTGTATTACATAAAGTTGTATTTCTAGTTAAATGATTTGAATTTGATAATTCACGAGTTTCATTTGAAAATATAGATCCGGAAGTTATTATATTTAAAATTGTTTCATACGATTTTACTTTTTCTTCAAGTTCGGTAATTTTATTTTTTAGTTCTTGTACTGTCTCGTTAATCATTTACACTATACTCCAATTTCTACTAAAATAAGATTATACTGTAGTCAATTATATCAAACTAATTCGTTTATTTTAATGAAAATTAGAAAAAATTAATTAGTAATGAATGAACTAATGGGAGAGAAGTATGGAAATAAAAATTGGAGTTACTGGGTGGGGCGATCATGATAGTTTATACCCTGATCGTATTCACTCTTCAAAAAAATTGAAACAATATTGTACGCATTTTCCTATTGTTGAAATTGATTCTTCCTATTATAGTATTATGCCTCAATCAAACTATCAAAAATGGGTAAATCAAACAATAGCTGACTTTTCATTTATCGTTAAAGCGTATGGCGGAATCACAGGCCATTCAAGGCAAAACTATTCTAAAGAAGAACAAATTTTACTGTTGACGCCATTTTTGGAATCAATCCAGCCTTTAATTGAAGTGAATAAATTAAAAGGTATATTATTTCAGTTTCCACCATGGTTTAATTGTAAAAAAGAAAATGTTGAATTATTAAGAACTTTGAAAAGTAAACTTAAAGGTCTTCCTGCAATTTTAGAATTCCGTAATCAGACATGGTTTTATCCTAGTTTTTATGAGCGAACGTTGAAGTTTATGGAGGATGAAGGATGGATTCATTCAATTTGCGATGAACCACAAGCAGGTAATGGAAGCATACCAATCGTATTACATCCTACGAATCCAAATTTAACTTTAATCCGTTTTCATGGACGAAATATCTATGGATGGAATCACAATGGACAAGAGAATTGGCGTGAGGTACGTTATTTATACCGATATAATGAAGAAGAATTATACGAATGGGTAGAAAGAATTGAACAGCTATCAAAAAACACAAAAGAAATTTGTATATTGTTTAATAATAACTCTGGTGGAGATGCAGCGGATAATGCTAAACAATTAATGAAGCTGCTAGGTATTGAATTTGGACCATCTTCTACCGAGCAGCTTGAATTATTTTAATTTGATTTTCGTAAAAGAGTTATGCAGCAAATATTAATAAGTAGGAATGCAACAAATGCCAGCATTGGAATTGTAATGAATCCAAACCAATTCAAATAATCTCCAGTACAAGGGACCGGACCACACTGTGTTGCTGTTTCCTTAAGTGCAGGAACTTTTTGAATTAAAATATGATAGATTGAAATACACATACCTATTAATGATAAAGGTAAAACATAAATAACATCTTTTATTTTATTTTTATAAAAAGCGATTCCTAATATAAAAACGATTGGGTACATAAAAATTCGCTGATACCAGCATAATGAACAGGGTGTCCAATGATTAATAACTGAAAATGATAAACTACCTAGTGTTGCAATAATACTTACAATCCAGGTGAAAAATAAAATTGATTGCTGTTTCTTCATTCCTTACCATCCTTAATTTGATTTTCGATATTGCTATTGTACCTTTGATTGGATGTAAAGTGGTATAAAAACGACGTTAGTTCACTAATTTTTAATAAATTTAAATTTTAGTAATTTTAAAGAGCCCGGAAAAATATTCTGGGCTCTTTTGATTTTGTTAAGTAGAATATTTTAAAAGATAAAAAAAACTGGGATCATCATACCAGGTTTTTTTCAGAGAGATGAAATATAAAATCGTCAATAGGGAAAACGGTCTTTAAGTTAGATTACTCTAAGTAAAGGCTATTTGATTAGGGTTTATCGCGAACATTTTTTGATGAATTAGTTGATTGGAACGAAAGGGGTGCTCGACTCCTATGGAAAGCGAGCATCCTGTNNTCCTTTTACGAAAATTTGGTAATTTAATTGACAAGGTTATTTTTCAACTGCGTGAAAAAACCTGAGATCATAATCCCAGGTTTATTTTTAGCTATATTAAGCGATTGCTGCGTCTAAAGCAATGACAATCATATCATTAAAAGTAGTTTGTCTTTCTTGTGCAGATGTTTCTTCACCAGTGAAGATATGATCACTTACAGTTAAAACAGTAAGTGCGTCTACATTATGTTTTGCTGAGATTGTGTATAATGCAGTAGTTTCCATTTCTACTGCAAGCACGCCGTAATTAGCTAATTTTTCATACATTTCCATACTGTCTCGATAGAAAAGATCTGAAGTTAAAATATTTCCTACTTTAACATTTAACCCTTTATTCACTGCACCATCATAGGCTTTCTTTAATAAATCAAAGCTAGCACATGGAGAGTAATCGAAACCAGGGAATGTTTGGCGATTCATATTTGAATCTGTACAAGTCGTCATCGCAATAATGACATCACGAATTTTCACATCCTTTTGAAGTCCACCACATGTACCAACGCGAATCAAAGTTTTTACACCATAACTATTAATCAATTCATTAACATAAATACTAATTGAAGGTACTCCCATTCCAGTACCTTGAACGGAAATTCTTTGACCTTTATATGTACCAGTAAAACCAAGCATGCCACGTACATCATTATAACAAACAACATCCTGTAAAAATGTTTCTGCGATATATTTAGCTCTTAATGGGTCACCAGGTAATAAAATTTTATCAGCAATTGCACCTTGTTCGGCACCAATATGTATACTCATTTAATTGATCCTCCTTAAAGCTGTTTGTAAATAGCCCATCCATTATCAGTATGTTAGTTTCTACATTTAAATAAAAAACATTCTTATTTGTATGCTACTTAAAGGAAAAAGTAAGATGGACGTAGTACATATTAAATATAGAAACTTCATAGACAAAATTAACCAATGCAGATAATTTATGGCGAATTATAATTATTGCACAGGTGATAAAATAATGAAAGAGTTTACAAGTAAATTTCAGCTTTCATGAAGTAACTAAAAATTATTATTAATTCTAACTATTTAAGGGAGAATGAACTATGAAATTTCGTTTTATCGCAGCTCTATGTATAGCTATATTAATTATTCTATTAATTAGCAATCGCCTAGTTAATCATAGTATATTATCAAGTGGTAGTCAGGTTAGCCATCTAAAAGTTCAAAAGGTAAAATGGAATCTTACAACTAAAAAAAATTCACAGGAAGTAACCGTATCCTCTAGAACTTTGAATGTGTTACAACGTGAAAAAATCAGAATATTTATTACGACAGATCAATTAAAATCTTATAAAGTCATTGAACCAGTATATAATGGAAATAATCAATTTACATTTAAGTATTCTTTTAAGAAAGACATTCCTTATTATGTTAGTATATTTTTAAATAATCAAACGCTTGATACAAAGATATTCCAAAAACAAAAGGACAAAAAAGAAGAAGTATTTCCGACAGCTATTTTAACGAACAAGACTGATGATTATAGAGTTTCCCTACTATATACTTCAATTCTTCCAAAAACTAAGAGTAAAATTACATTTGATTTTGATCAATTTAAAAAACGTTCCAAATTTACTGATCAGCAATTTTATATTATGAATGAAGAAGGAACCTACTTTAAGCTAATTAGTAATCCTAATAATCATTCAAAAGTAAACTATGAACTTGATTTACCTGAAGCAGGTATGTATAAAATATTTTATGAATTTAAATTAAATGACCATCAAAAATCATTTGATTTTATTTTAGACATAAAAGACAAAGACAGCTAAGGAGTAGGAAATGCATAATTTATTAATGAATTCAAAAGTATTAGTTTTTGATTTAGATGGTACTTTGTATGATGGTACTGAGCACTACGATTACTATGCTAAATTACTAGCTAATGAAATAAGTTCAGAAAAGCGTGATTCTTTTTTAAAGGATTATAAAAAAATAAAAGATTATGACCATGCACTAACTATTGGGAAAATTTATGACACAGAAAACGATTTAATCATTTCATTAGATCCAATTACATTGAAGCCAATACAAGTATTTACTTGGGAAGGGCAGCTACTTTCTAAAGAAGAACTTCCAGAGAATTATCTTGAAAAAATTAATTATGAATTACCATATATCCCAGTAGGTGATGGTTGGTGGATGCCTTTAGTAGCAAGTTATCACTATGGTGCAAGAGACGTATATCACTGTTATGATAAAACAAAAGAGTATATGGCAACAAAAGAGTTTAGCATACCTTATATAAAAGGATTAAAAGAGGCTTTAGAAAAAGTTAAGGATTCTAAAAAATTAGTATTATTAACGAACTCTGATCGAGAAGATGTAACTAGATTATTGAAGTTACTTAATTTAAATGAATTATTTCATCTAGAAATTACGGATGGTAAGAAGCCATTAAAAACAGAAAACCATTTTAAAACTATCATGAATAAGTTCAATGTTTTGCCACATGAAATTGTGTCAATCGGTGATAATTTCATTAATGAAATTTCTCCTGCATTAAAATTAGGTATGCACGGAGTTTACATTACAAATCAAACGACTACGCAAGTTAGTGACTCCTTATTAGTAGTAAAAAAACTAGAGGAAGTATTTGAGTAACTTAAAAAAACTGTAAGTGAAAAATTGCTTACAGTTTTTTTGTTATGCAGTGGAATGATTTTTAACGCTTATTTGAATTACAATTCCAATTTGAAGTATACTCAATTTCCAACTTATTTTTATTGGCATCATACATACTTTTGAAATGGCTATGAGAAAATAATGTTAGGAGGAAGTGTGAATGAACAAAAATCGAAAACGATACTCTCTCATATTTTCTATCTTTATTTTTTTTACTGCTTTTTTAAGTAATAACATAAATAGTGAAGCAAGAACTACAAATTACGGCTATATTACTCACCCGTTATTAATTTATTTTTTTGATGTAGGTCAAGGGGATAGCATGGTTATGATTTTACCAAATGGTAAGACTGTCCTGATTGATGGAGGAGATGTTGAACATGGTGGAGTCGTTATAAAAAAACTGAGACGACTACATATAAATTCGATTGATCTATTAGTTAGTACACATCCAGATATCGATCATATTGGTGGGTTATTAAAAGTAATGAATAGTGTTAAGATAACAAAAATCCTAGATAGTGGGAAAAAATATAATTCGCATTCTTATTACTTATATAAGAAAGAAGCTTATCAGAAGAATATTCCAATTAGTATTGCAAAGTTAAATGAAAAAGTAATGCTTGACCCTAATGTAGATATTACTGTATTAAATAGCGGGAAAAAATCGTATACAAATAATAACAGTTCAATTGTATTGAAGGTAAAGTATAATGACATTTCAATTTTATTAACTGGTGATATTGAAAGAAAAACTGAAAAAAGATTAATTAAAAATGAGGATATCAATGCTCAAGTACTAAAAATTCCGCATCATGGTTCATCGACATCAACTTCAGAAGCGTTTTTATTTGCTGTAAATCCTACAGTCGCAATCCTTTCATATGATAAATTTAACTTATTTGGTCATCCACATCGGTCAGTAATGAAGCGGTTAAATCATCTAGGAATTAAGCAATATACAACGGACCAATTCGGAGATATCGAATTATCAACAAATGGTCATAATTTATATATTGAAAAAGAAGAAGTATTGGTAGATCCCTGAAGGACAAAAACCATTACTTCTTCTTTTTTAGTGATAGAGAGGATATTAAAAATCCAATTAGCATTTATTTGTGACGTTTTTGTAAATTGCTTATTAGTAGTATAGACAACTAGGAGTATATATCATAAAATAGTTATGTAGAAATCAAGGTACTTATATAACTGAATGTGAATGATGATTAAGTAAACACTACTTTCTATATTGGAGTATTGGCGAAGACTTCTTAAGCAAAGGAAAGAGGAGAGTAAATGAAATCAATTATTAATGTAAAAATATACACAGGTACAGAAGTAATTGAAAATGGTTATATTCGATATGATGAAAAAATTTCTTCTGTTGGTCATATGAATGATTACGAAAATGAAGGTGAAGAAATAATTGATGGAAAAGGAACAGTTATTATTCCCGGAATGATTGATGTTCATATTCACGGAGCATATGATGTCGATGCAATGGATGCTGATCCAAACTCAATGGTAAAAATGAGTAAAGAAATGATGAAGGAAGGGGTAACAACCTTCTTCCCGACTACAATGACACAATCTAAAGAAAATATTAAAAATGCTTTAAAGTCTTTAAACGAGGCTAAAAAACTTGGTGCACATTTTGAATATATTCATTTAGAAGGACCGTTTGTTAATATAAATAAAGCTGGAGCACAACCATTAGAATACATTATTAACCCTGACGTTGAACTATTCAAAGAATGGCAAGAAGCTTCTGGTGGATTAATCAAATTAGTTACTTATGCACCTGAAGTTGAAGGTGCAAAAGAATTAGAAAAAGAGCTAGAACGCACAAATGTAGTTGGCACAGTAGGTCACTCTGATGCGATCCGTTCAGATTTTGAAGGTAGAAATATTTTCCACGCTACCCATTTGTACAACCAAATGAGACCAATGCATCATCGTGAAGCAGGAACAGTTGGACATGTATTACTTGATGACCGAGTAATGGTAGAAATGATACCTGATGGAATTCATATTCATCCTGATATGGTTAAACTTGCTTATCGCCTAAAAGGTGCTAAAAAAATAAGTGTAATTTCTGATGCAATGAGAGCAAAAGGGTTAGAGGACGGCAAATATGAATTAGGTGGACAACCTGTATTTGTAAAAAATAACAGTGCAAGATTAGAAGACGGAACGCTTGCGGGTAGTATTTTAAAAATGGATGATGCATTTAGAAACATTATGGCATTTACTGGCTGTAGTCCTGAAGAGGCAGTACAAATGACATCTATAAACCAAGCTGAAGAATTTGGTCTTAAACATAAGGGCGTATTAGAACAAGGAAAAGACGCTGATTTTGTGCAAATGACTCCTGATTTCTTCGTTATTGATACAACTAGACTAGGTAAAAATATGAATGAGGTGACTTTATGAACGTAATCGTAGTAAAAAATGCAGAAGAAATTTCAAAAGTAGCATATGAAAAAATGGTAAAGGCATTTGAAGGGAAGGCGGAATTCACATTAGGGTTAGCTACAGGTGGATCTCCACTAGGTATTTATGAACTTTTTCGTATTCATAAACCAGATGTGTCAAACGTCATTACTGTAAATCTTGATGAATATGTTGGACTTGCTGAAAATGACCAAACAAGTTACCACACTTATATGGCAGAACAACTTTTTAACCATTTAAATTTTAAAGAAAACCATTTACCAAATGGAAACACAAAAAATTTAGAAGAAGCTTGTAAAAATTATGAGGAATTACTACAAAAGTACCCTGTAGATTTACAACTTTTAGGAATTGGTGAGAATGGCCATATTGCATTTAATGAGCCTGGTACACCATTCGATACACCTACTCATATTGTAGAGCTTACAGAATCAACTCGTAACGCAAATAAAATTTATTTTGAGAACGAAGAAGATGTCCCAACACATGCAGTAACTATGGGAATTGGTTCCATTATGAGAGCGAAAGAAATCATTTTAGTAGCTTCAGGCATCAAAAAGGCTGAAGCAGTTAAGGAAATGTTAAATGGAAAATTAGATATTAACTGTCCTGCTACTGCACTCCAAAACCACAACAACGTAACGATTGTTGTTGATGAAGAAGCATACTCACTTTGTAATAAATAATGTTAAAACTAGATAAAAATTCTCCGTTACCGATTTATTTTCAAATACAAGAGATTTTAAAGCTTAAAATTAACTCAGGGGAATGGAAACCTGGAGAGCGAATTCCCTCTGAGCAAACATTGAGTGAGATGTTAAATGTAAGCAGGATGACAATAAGACAAGCATTAAATAATCTTGTAAAGGAATCATTAATAAGTCGGAAACGTGGAATTGGTACGTTTGTATCAGTAAAAGATGGGATTGAAGTTGAGGAATCACTAAAATCGTTAAGGAGTTTTTCTGAGGATATAACATCCATAGGATTGACCCCTACAAATAAACTTCTTGGTTTTTCAACGATTGAAGCTGATGAATATTTAGCAGAAGTGTTATCAATTGAAAGTGGTTCTGAAATTTTTAAAATTGAAAGATGTCGCTTAGCAAATGATCATCCTATTGCAATCGAAACAACATACCTACCAAAAAAATTAGTAAATAGAATTGATGAAAATGTATTGAATCATTCTCTATATGAATATTTTGAAGTTACATTAGGTTATTCAATTAAAAAAGCTACAAAATGGATTAAAGCATCTTTAATGACAGAAAAAGATTCATTAATTCTTGAAGTAGCGGAGGATTCTCCTGCATTAGAATTACACCAAGTAACGTTTATTAATGAGGGTATACCACTTGAATATGTAAGTTGTATTTACCGAGCTGATCGCTATCGTTTTACAATTGATATTGACCGTTAAAGAGAGTGCTTTTATAAGCACTCTTTTTTTATTGTTAGTGGCCAAGTCAGCGCTGGTGCAAATAAAATGGGTGAAACTGCAATTAAATTTGGGGAAGTGCAAATAAAAAAGCAGATACTGCAATTAAAAAAGTCATATCAATTAAATACAGGGAATCTGCAATTAAACGGCCCCATTCAAGAAGAAATAGAGTGGAGGAATCCAAAATAGAAGAAAAATCGCTAAAATTAATCTAAATACGAACCATAAACGGTTCATAAGTAAGTATATAAAAGTGAAATCTGAAAACATTCATACTCAAAAGAGGTTCGTGAGTAAGGTCATGACTCCTATATATTATATTTCAATAAGAAAAAGGGTGCCCCAAGTAGCACCCTTTCCTCTTACTTAATTTGTAATACAATTTTAACTGCTTCGGCTACTGAAGGAACGATATAAGAAGCATATTTCTTAACTTCATCATCAGCATTTTCCATTGCAAAGCTATTCGGAGTTAGTTCAAACATTGAGATATCATTGTATGCATCGCCAATACAAGCAATTTCATCAGGTTTAATTCCTAATTTATCGATTAATATTTGAATGGCTGAACCTTTACTTACATTAACTGGAACGATATCTAAACAATTTTTAGCAGAAATAAAAGAAGTTACAAATTCAGGCAGTTCTTTTTGTAATTCTTTTTGTAGCTCAAGTAAGTCCTCATCTTCACCTAAAACTACATATTTTTTGGGGGTAATCGATTTACCTAAATCGGTTTTTAGTGTTTTTAATTCAACTGCATTCATACTAGAGTTTTTTTCAATTTCTCTTACTAAATCAGTTTTCTCTTCGATATAGTATGTTGAATTATCGGCTACATAGATTAAAAATTTATCGTGTGAAACCATTTCATAAACTTTATCGATGACACTCGGATGGAATGTTGCATCTAATAATGCTTCGCCATCATTTGAATAAATATAAGTTCCATTCATACTAATACGGTGAAAATTACCTTCTAGGCTTTCCATTATTTTTACGATTTCATAATCTAATCGTCCAGAAGCAAAACATAATAAAACACCACGATCTAAAAGGGTTTTTAATGCTTCTACATCATGTTCAAATAGTTGACCTTGGTGAAACATCGTCCCATCTAGGTCACTAACAAATAACTTAATCATTTTTCTTAACACCTACTCAATTTATATTTATACTTTTATATTCTATCCTACTATAATAGATTATCAAAAAAATATGATTAATTTATGAAACTTAATCTGCGTTTTAACTTTTTCAGAAAAATTATGTTATGATATAAAAGCGATTTTTTAAACTTGGGGGTGATAAAAAAAATGTCAGAGACGTCAGTATGTTATACAATCAAAAAAGTTCTTAATAATAATGTTTTAATAGCGAAAAATCCCGATCATACCGAAGTAGTTTTGCTTGGTAAAGGCATCGGTTTTAATAAAACTAGAGGAGATTTAATTTCCGAAGGTGTAGTAGAAAAAATGTTTATCTTAAAAGATGAACAAAAACAAAAACAATATAAATCATTAATTAACTTTATGGATGAAAAATTAATGGGTACGTTGCAGCAGGCGATTTATTTAATTTCTGAAAGAACAGGATGTACTTTAAATGAGCAAATTCATATAGGGTTAACAGACCACTTAATATTTGCGATCAAACGTATTAGAGAAGGCTATAACGTCGATAATCCTTTCTTACAAGAAACGAAAGCAATGTATCCAGAGTATTTTAAAATTGCACAAGAAGTTATTGATTTGATTAATAAAGAAATAGATATAAATTTACCGATCGAAGAAGTGGGGTTTGTAACTCTACATATCGTAAGTAATTTATCGATGGAAGTTGTATCGGATGTAAATAAGTTCTCTCAGATCATTAAAGATTTAGTAATCTATATAGAAGAATATTTACAAATTGAAATTGATAAAGAAAGTATTCATTATTCAAGATTAGTTCGTCATTTGCGGTTTTTAATTGACCGTATATTTCATGGTAATTCATCTGAAGAGTCACCAGCTTTGGGCATAATCTTAAAAAAAGAATACCCAGTATGCTATGATTTAGCATGGAAAATTTTAAAGTCAATCCAAGCTTCATTAAATAAAAAAGCAAGTGAAGCTGAAGTAATATACTTAACCTTACACTTAGAACGACTTGTTCAGAGTAAAATTAATAAATAATTTAAGAAGCCTAAATTGAAATTTGGCTCTTTTTTAACATATTAAATAAATAATTTAAAAAAATAGGTAATTTGGCTTGATATTTTTAAATTCTATAGATATAATGAAAGCGAAATCATATAAAAACATAATTGAATATTGTACACATTAAACGTGTTACTGATTCGATCAGGCATGAGTTGAAAAAATGTGAATTATTATACTTGGGTAGGGGAAACTATATCCAGGATTCAATAATCTCATTTTTTCTGCTCATGCCTTTTTTGTTTGGATAAAAGGAGGAAGACAATGTTTAAGAAAATCTTTGGAGTTTTACAAAAAGTTGGTAAAGCGCTAATGCTTCCAGTTGCAATTTTACCAGCTGCTGGATTGTTACTTGCATTCGGTAATGCATTTCAAAATCCACAAACATTAAAGTACTTACCGTTTCTTGACGCGCACTGGTTCCAACTAGTCGCAAAAGTTATGGAACAATCAGGTGACATCATTTTTAGTAATCTGTCATTATTATTTGCAGTAGGTGTTGCCGTTGGTTTAGCAGGAGGAGAAGGTGTTGCAGGTTTAGCAGCGATCGTTGGATTCCTGATTATGAATAAAACAATGAGTGTGTTCAAAGATGTTGGACAATTTGTTGTTTTAGATAAAACATTAAATATTGCTAAATTTGATGATCCATCATTTGCGTATGTATTAGGAATTCCTACATTACAAACCGGTGTATTTGGTGGAATTATCGTCGGTATATTAGCTGCTTGGGCTTACAATAAATATTACGAAATTGATTTGCCATCATACTTAGGTTTCTTTGCAGGTAAGCGATTTGTACCAATTGCTACAGCAGCGTTTTCAGTATTACTTGGTATTTTAATGTGCTTTATTTGGCCGCCAATTCAGCACGGTTTAAACACATTTTCACATAATATGATTGATGCGAACTTAACATTATCAGCATTCATCTTTGGTGTTATTGAGCGTTCATTAATTCCATTTGGTTTACACCATATTTTCTATGCACCGTTCTGGTTTGAGTTTGGTTCATATACTGATAAAACAGGTATGGTTGTACACGGGGATCAAAAAATCTTCTTTGCTCAATTAAAAGACGGAGTAAAATTAACTGCTGGTACATTCATGGTAGGTAAATTCCCATTCATGATGTTTGGTTTACCAGCTGCTGCACTAGCTATGTATCATGAAGCAAAACCTGAAAATAAAAAAATCGCTGGTGGTATTTTAGCATCAGCAGCATTAACTTCATTCTTAACAGGTATTACAGAGCCAATTGAATTCTCATTCTTATTTGTTGCTCCAGTATTATTTGGAATTCACGCAATCTTTGCTGGTTTATCATTTATGATCATGCAATTATTAAATGTTAAAATTGGTATGACTTTCTCAGGTGGTTTAATCGACTACTTATTATTCGGTGTTTTACCGAATAGAACTGGCTGGTGGTGGGTAATCATCGTTGGTTTAGTATTAGCAGTGATTTACTACTTCGGTTTCCGATTTGCAATTAGAAAATGGGATTTAAAAACTCCAGGACGTGAAGATGCAATCGCTGAAGATACTACAAGTAATACTCCAGCTAATGAATTACCATATGAAATTTTACAAGCATTAGGTGGAAAAAGTAATATTTCTTCATTAGATGCATGTATCACACGATTACGAGTACAAGTAAATTCAAAAGATGAAGTAAATAAAGATCGTTTAAAATCATTAGGTGCTGCTGGAGTTCTTGAAGTTGGAAATAATATTCAAGCAATTTTTGGACCTAAATCAGATACATTAAAATCACAAATTAAAGACATTATGACTGGAAAAACACCAGTTGTTAGTCAAGAAGCACATAAAGAAACAGCTTCAGCAGTAGATACTACTATTGAAGAAGCGATTATTAATCCGATTGAAGGGGAAATAATCCCAATTACAGAAGTACCAGATCAGGTATTTTCTGGAAAAATGATGGGTGATGGATTTGCGATTATTCCTTCAGAAGGTACAGTTGTATCTCCAGTTGATGGCGAAATCGTAAATGTATTCCCAACAAAACATGCGATTGGTATATTATCTAATGGTGGAAAAGAAATTTTAATCCATATTGGTATTGATACTGTAAAACTAAATGGGGAAGGCTTTGAAGTACTGGTATCACAAGGTGAGAAAGTAACAAAAGGTCAACAATTAGTTAAAATTGATTTACACTTTATTCGTGAAAATGCACCATCTACAATTACACCTGTTGTATTTACGAACTTAGCTGAAGGACAACAAATTGTAATTGAAAAACCAGGTAAGCAATCAAAAGGTGAAGTAGACATTATTAAGATTAAATAAATCTAATTAAATAGACGAAAAATGTTTGATTTTATAAGGGGGAGTATAGTTGACACTATGCACCCCTTTTAATAGAATATTTATAGTAGGCCAAACGTCTATACCAAAAATGTAGATTTAATCACAAAGGAGATAAATTATTATGGAAAAAACTTTTAAAGTAACAGCTGATTCTGGAATCCACGCTCGTCCAGCAACATTATTAGTAAATGTAGCAGGTAAATTTAATTCTGATATCAATCTTGAGTATAATGGTAAAACAGTTAACTTAAAATCAATCATGGGTGTAATGTCTTTAGGAATTCAACAAGGAACTGAGATCAAAATTAGCGCTAACGGTGAAGATGCAGAACAAGCTATCGCTGCAATCGATGATACAATGAAAAAAGAAGGTTTAGGCGAATAATGTCTTTACATATTAAAGGTATTGCCGCTTCTAGTGGAATTGCAATTGCAAAAGCATTTCGCTTAGAAAACCCTGAATTAAACATTGTAAAAAAACAAATTTCAGATATTGATGCTGAAATTGCTAAACTTGACAATGCAATTCAAGTTTCTAACACTGAATTAGAAAAAATTCGTGATCACGCAAATGCTGAACTTGGTGAAGATAAAGCCGCAATCTTTTCTGCGCACATCTTAGTTTTAAATGATCCAGAGCTAGTTAACCCAGTTAAAGATAAAATTAAGTCTGAAAGTGTCAACGCTGATTTTGCTATGAATGAAGTTGCTTCAATGTTCGTTCAAATGTTTGAAAGCATGGATAATGAATATATGAAGGAACGTGCTGCAGATATCCGCGATGTTACGAAACGTGTAATGGCTCATCTTTTAGGCGTTACGATTTCTAACCCTGCAAATATTACTGAAGAAGTAATTATTATTGCAGAAGATTTAACACCATCTGATACAGCACAATTAAACCGTAAATACGCTTTAGGTTTTACAACTGATATTGGTGGTCGTACTTCTCATTCAGCGATTATGGCTCGTTCTCTTGAAATTCCTGCTGTTGTAGGAACAAAAGAAGTAACTAGTAAAATCGAAAATGGCGTAATGGTCATTGTTGATGGATTAGACGGACATGTAATAGTAGATCCTTCTTACGAAGAATTAGAAGAGTATAAAGCTAAAAAAGAAAAATTCGAGCTTCAAAAAGTTGAATGGGCTAAACTGAAAAACGAGCCAACTGTTACGAAAGATGGACATCATGTTGAGTTAGTAGCTAACATTGGTACACCAAATGATGTAGAGGGCGTTATCAATAACGGTGGTGAAGGTGTTGGCCTTTACCGTACTGAGTTCTTATATATGGGACGCGATAACTTTCCATCAGAAGAAGAGCAGTTTGAATCATACAAATCAGTTCTTGAAAGTATGGGTGATAAACCGGTAGTAGTAAGAACACTAGATATCGGTGGAGATAAAGAATTATCTTATTTACACTTACCAAAAGAAATGAACCCATTCTTAGGCTACAGAGCGATTCGTTTATGTTTAGATCAGAAGGAAATATTCCGTACTCAATTACGTGCATTACTTCGTGCTAGTGTATATGGTAATTTAAAAATTATGTTCCCGATGATTGCAACTTTAGATGAGTTCAGAGCTGCAAAGGCTGTATTATTAGAAGAAAAAGTACAGTTAGTAAAAGAAAATGTTCAAGTCTCAGACAATATCGAAATTGGAATGATGGTAGAAATCCCTGCTTCAGCTGTTTTAGCAGATGTATTCGCTAAGGAAGTTGATTTCTTTAGTATCGGGACAAACGATTTAATTCAATATACGATGGCTGCGGATCGAATGAATGAACAGGTTTCATATTTATATCAACCATATAACCCATCTATTTTAAGATTAGTTAAAATGGTAATCGATGCAGCAAACAAAGAAGGTAAATGGGCTGGAATGTGTGGAGAGATGGCTGGAGATGCATTAGCTATTCCTTTACTTGTTGGATTAGGCTTACATGAATTCTCTATGAGTGCTACTTCAATCTTACCTGCTCGTAGTCAAATGGCTAAACTTTCTAAAGCTGAAATGGAGATATTAGCTGAAAAAGCTTTATCTATGTCTACAGCTGAAGAAGTTGTTAACTTAGTTAATAGCATCTAATTTAAAAACAACAGGGAAACCTGTTGTTCAGACTGCTCGCCAAACACTCGCTTTCTTCGTTGCTTTGTCTGTTGAGCGGTGCTCATTACCGTCAAAGGTAACTCCGCTCATCACCAGCCTTCGCGCATCGAAAGACAAGCGCTTGCAATCAGTCTGAAAATCAAATTTACAGTATTTTGTCTACACAATGAACAACAGGGAAACCTGTTGTTTTATTTTTAAGATTAAATCTTTTGAGTATGATGACAAACCGAATTAAAAATGCCTACTGTTGACAAATTCGCTTCTTTAATTTAGTGTATGTTTAAATTATTAAACGAATAAGATTATTCTTGGATAATAAAAGTAGGTGGAAGATTTGAGTAAAGAAGCAATTGAAGTATTTAGAGAATGTATTCCCTTGTTTCAAGCGTTAAGCGATCCTTACAGACAGGATATCATTTTAATGTTATCAGAAGGTGAAGCGTTAACTGTTAATGAAATTACGGAAAAAACTTCATTATCTAGACCGGCTATATCACATCATTTAAAAATATTGCGTGATAATCAATTAGTACAAATTGAGCAAAAAGGCACACATAGATATTATTCATTAGCAATTGATTCTTCTCTAGATTTACTTAAGAAATTAATCATTACTGTTGAACAACATTGTTAATGAATCGAATGACATAAAAGGGACTCCGACTTTTGTCAGAATCCCTTTTACTTTTTATTTATGTTTAAATCCAAATAGACATTTCTTTTGCAGAAAAACGTGTTGTATGATGTCCTGGTACTTTTTCTTTACCAATGGCAATCAACATCGTTGGAATATAGCGATCATCAGTTAAGAAAGTTTCTTTAAACGCTTGTTCGTTAAATCCGCCGATTGCACAAGTGTTCCAACCTTTTGCAGAAGCAGCCATTATTAATTGCATACCAGCAAGAGAAGAATTCAAAATACCTTGTTCACGATTACGTTGCTCTGTTGCATAAGCATTTTCAACATTGGCTTTTAATTTGTCTTTTGCTTCTTGAGTCATAAAACCAGCTTCCACAGCAGGTCCGAAAACTAGGTCAACATTTTTTGCTGATTGTGTATCAGCTAATACAGCAATTACACATGAAGCATCTTTAATTTGACCTTGGTTATATGCAACAGGTAATAATTTACCTTGCGCGTTTTCACCATGGAATACAACGAATTTCCAATGTTGTAAATTCCAAGCAGACGGTGCAGTCATTGCAGCTTCAATAAGTTCAGTTATTTCGCTGCTACTGATTTCAGTAGAAGAATCGAATACTCTAGTAGAGTTTCGTTCTTTAATCATTTCAAAAAATTGTTCATTTTTCATATGAAAATACCTCCAAAAATTAGGTGCATTAAATACATTTTTATGTACTTATTTAATATAGATAGTTCCATTATTAGAGTCAACAAATTAGTGTTGAAATAACCTAAATTTAATTTGAAATAAGTTATAGTTTGCTTATTTTTCTATAAGAAAAGCTCAGGCTTTTTTATTAATAATTTTTATGGTAGTTTTATCTGTGGGTAGTAAAAGAGGAGTGTGTAAAATGGAAGCAATTAATTTAAAAGATTTACAAGTTGGATTTATCGGAATTGGTGTTATGGGTAAAAGTATGGCAAAGCATTTAATCAATGCAGGGGCAAAATTACATATTTATAATCGTACAAAAGAAAAAGCAAATGAACTAATTGATTTAGGTGCAACTTGGTATGATACACCTAAAGAAATAGCACCAAATTGTCAGGTTATTTGTACGATGGTTGGCTATCCAAGTGACTTAGAAGAAGTATATTTTGGCGATAATGGAATCATCCAATCTGCTTCAAAAGGAACTACTTTTATCGACTTTACAACTTCGACACCAACTTTAGCTAAAAAAATTGATGAGCTTACAAAATCAGTAGGTATGTCATCATTAGATGCACCGGTGTCAGGTGGAGATTTAGGGGCAAGAGAAGCTAGATTAGCAATTATGGTTGGTGGAGAAGAAGAAACTTTTCATAAAATGTCCGCATTATTTGATGTTTTAGGAAAAAATATTGCGTATCACGGAAATGCTGGTAGTGGACAACATGTCAAAATGTGTAATCAGATTGCAATAGCTTCAGGTATGTTAGGAGTTTGTGAGGCCCTTGCATATGCAAAGGCAGCTGGATTAGACGGTGAAAAAGTATTAGGAAGCATTTCTACGGGTGCAGCGGGTAGTTGGTCATTATCAAATTTAGCACCTCGTGTTTTAAAAGGCGATTTCAAGCCAGGATTCTATATTAAACATTTTATAAAAGATATGGGAATCGCAATTGAAGAAGCTGAGAAGATGGAATTAAATCTACCAGGACTTTTACTTGCAAAAAAATGCTACGATGAACTGTCTAAAAATGGTTTAGATGAAAAAGGAACGCAAGCACTTTATACTTTATACGATCCTTCTCACCACATTCAATAATTTAATGAATAGAGGTTAACAAGTGCAAAATTTTCAACTTGCAAAGTTTTATCAACGATTAAGTGCGTTTTTATTCGATACGTTTATCGTTTCAGTTGCTTATGGCATCATTATTGCTATTATTACGATGAATCCTGAGAAGATATTAAGTCGTTTTAATTCTACATCAGGAAATTCAACGGTCGATTTAATCGTTATTTCAATTATTATGATCATATTATTTGTAGTTGTTCCACAATTTAATAAAGGGATGACATTTGGTCAAAGATTTTTAGCTATTAAAATGATAAAAGATAACTATGAAGAAACGACATTGATACTATTTTTCTTACGTTTTATCTTTATAGCAGGAATATCAGTTCTATTTTTAGGTGTACCATTAATAGTTAATGTCTATTTAATGTTATTTAGAAAAGACCATAAAACAATTCAGGACTTGTTATTTAAAACAAGAGTAATACAAGCTAGATAAAAAAGCAGGGGAGGATCAAAAATCCACCCCTGCTTTTTTATTTTAATTTCTAAGACTAGTTACAAACTCTTCTAATCGATCACATGCAATTTCTAGTTCTTTCATTGAATAGGCATATGATAATCGAATATATGAATCTCCATATTCAGAAAAAGCTTCTCCTGGAATAACCGCTAGATTATGTTTTTCTACTAGATTTAGTGCGAACTCCATGGAAGGCATATTGAATTCTTTAATTGATGGGAATAAATAAAATGCACCTTCTGGCTTAATACAAGGTAGACCCATCTTTTCTAATCGATCAATCATATAATTACGCCTTATTTTATATTCCTTTGCCATTTCAATCGGCGAATCAATGCAATCAGTTAATGCTGTAATTGCTGCATATTGAGAGATTGATGTAGCGCATGATACGTTATACTGATGCACTTTTAAAATTTCCTGAGCTAAATAAGCAGGCGCATAGATAAAACCAATTCTCCAACCAGTCATAGAATGTGATTTGCTAAGACCGTTTATGACAATTGTCTTTTCTTTCATTCCAGGGTAACTAGCAATTGAAGTATGAGTCGTATCAAATGTCAGCTCACTATATATTTCATCTGATAAAATGAATAAGTCTTTCTGAGATAAGTAGTTAGCTAAATTCTCAAGTTCCTCTTTCGTTAATGTGGCGCCTGTTGGGTTATTTGGATATGGTAAAACAATACAACGTGTTTTTTCAGTAATGTGTTCTTCCAATAATTCAGGTGTAATTTTAAAACCACTATTAGATGTATCTACAAAGACTGGTTTAGCTCCACATGTTTGAATAATTGGTGCATAGCCAGGGTAAATTGGTGCAGGAAGAATGACCTCACACTCATCGTTAAGAATTGTTCTGAATGTAACATCGAGTGCTTGGCTTGCTCCTACTGTAACGATTACTTCGTTCGTTGGATCATATGATAAAGAATATTTTTTCTTTAAAAAATTAGAAGCTGCATTTCTAAGTGCAGGCAGTCCTGCATTAGGAGTATAGACTGTTTGATTTTGATTAATTGCATGAATAGCAGCTTCTTTAATAGGTGCTGGAGTTGGAAAATCTGGTTGACCCAATGTTAATGCAATGACATTATCATATTTTTCAATTTTTTGGGCAAATTTTCTAATACCGGAGATTTGAATTTCTTTTACACTTTCGTTTATATATCTGTTCATTTTAAATCCCTCAACTTATTATTTTTATATTAAAATTAAACTTTTTAATCGAACTATTCAATGAAATTTTCTTCATTTTACCATATAATAAAAAAAGTATTTAGTAGTGAAATAATTTGATTGCCTAAAGAAGGTGAGTAAAACTTGTTACAAGTAATCGGAATAACTAAAAATAAAGAAATCGATCGTAATATAACAATTGCAGATGCAAAATCAAATAATTACTTATGGTATTGGGTAGATATTGATGAACCGACCGAAGATGAGATTCAACTTTTATCAACCGAATTTAATTTTCATCCTTTAGCGATTGAAGATTGTTTGGAATATGTACAACGACCTAAACTTGACTACTATGAAGGATATCATTTTTTAATATTGCACGAATTAAATAAAATAGACTTAGAGGAGACAGAACTAGATATTTTTGTAAGTGATCATTATGTGATTACATTTCATATCCATAAAAGTCCGACTGTACAACTAGTTTTAGATAATATAATGTCAGATCGTCGAGCTTCGAAGAGTCCACTTCATTTAACTCATCGAATTATTGATGAGCTTGTTGATAGTTATTTTCCACTAATTTATCGTTTAGAGGACGAACTATCAGACCTAGAAATTGATCCATTAAAGAAACAAGTAAATAATGCTGTAGAGAGATTATATGATATTAAATCTGATTTATCGAAATTAAGAAGGACGATTTTACCAACTCGTGATTTATTATATCGAATCCTTAATTCGAATCGATTTAAAGATATATCTGAACATCGAATTTATTTTGAAGATATACACGATCATTTAATGAAGCTTTCGGATATGATAGAGACCAATCGAGATTTAGCGTCCGATATTCGAGAAAGCTATTTTTCATTAAGCTCAGAAAAAATGAATAATATTATGAAAACATTAACAATCATATCATCTTTCTTTTTACCACTAACGTTTATCGTAGGTTTATACGGAATGAATTTCCATTATATGCCAGAATTAACATGGAAATATGGATACTTATTTATTTTAATTTTAATGGGATTTGTTACGATCCTAATGTACAT
>NZ_NTZO01000096.1 GCF_002559405.1 Bacillus sp. AFS001701
TTTTAATTGAATTTTAATGAATATAAAAAAAACCTGAAAATAATTTCAGGTTTTACATTCTTCACAAATAAATTTATTTACTGTCTGATTGACTTAGACAACTGCGATACACTCGATTTCGACTAATACGTCTTT
Source organism: Bacillus sp. AFS001701 (assembly GCF_002559405.1). Lineage (GTDB taxonomy): Bacteria > Bacillota > Bacilli > Bacillales > Bacillaceae_G > Gottfriedia. Next base: position 136 of record NZ_NTZO01000096.1, read on the forward strand.
AGGTAGTCTAGCAACTTCCACACAGCTTCTTGCAGGCTTGTGTCCATTGAAAAACTCTTCATAAATAGCATTAAAATCAACAAAAGTTTTTAAATCTTTTAAAAATACAGTTGTTTTAATAACTTTTGATAAGTCTGTTCCAGCTTCTTCTAGTACGGCCTTAAGGTTCGCAAACACTTGCTTTGTTTGTTCCTCAATTCCACCTTCTACAATATTTCCTTCTACAGTTAATGGAATTTGTCCAGAAGTGTATAATAATCCATTTGCGATTATTGCTTGAGAATATGGTCCAATTGCTTTTGGTGCATGATCAGTATGAATTAATTGCATTATGTATCTTCCCCTTCTTCATTATATTCAAGTAGCTTATCTATTTAATGACTATAAGCTTTCAGTTTTAATAAATGATTCTTCTTGGAAATTGCCTCTTTCAACTCGAATAAGCTGTTCTCTTTCATTTACCTCAGATAACTTTACAAGTGATATATAATCTTCAACTAATCTTTCTTCAATATTTACTGCCTCAACTAATACACCAATTCCTGCAACATTTGCCTGAAATTCCTTAAGCAAATTTTTCATACCAGTAACCGTTCCACCAGCTTTCATGAAATCATCGATAATTAAAACATTTGAACCTGCCTCGATGCTTCTTTTTGCCAATGACATTGTTTGTATACGTTTTGAAGAACCCGATACGTAATTAATACTTACTGTTGATCCTTCCGTAACCTTATTATCTTGACGAACAATTACAACTGGTACATTTAAAAAGTTTGCAACAGCATATGCTAAAGGAATTCCTTTTGTTGCGATTGTCATAACGATATCTATTTTTTGATTACTGAATATAGATGCAAACATACGGCCTACACTATTAACATAGTTAGGATTGCTTAATATATCAGTCATGTATAAGTATCCACCAGGCAACACTCGGTCTGGTTTTTGAAGTAGATCACATAATTCTTCAATTACTGCATTTACTTCTTGATTACTAATACTAGGAATATACTTTACTCCACCAGCTGCTCCTGGCACAGTCAATAGTGTCCCAATTCCTTGCTGTTCGAACGTCTGCTTTATAATACCTAAATCTTCACTTACTGATGATTTAGCAGACGCATATAAATCAGCAAAAAATGTTAAAGATACTAATTGTTGTGGATGATGCAACAAATAGTGTGTCATACCTACAAGACGAGAGCTTCTTCTAATTTTCATGCAGCACCTCAAATCACGAATATTTTATAAAAATTTTATAATAATATTCGTTTTTAATCAAGTTTTTCCCTTTCGCCTAACATCCGAACAGCGTATACTTGATCGCAGAAACCTTTTAGTCCGTTATAAACACGATTCATCCTAGAATCATGGCGAACTAATCCGAATACTGTTGGACCACTTCCGCTCATTAAAACGGCATCTGCACCAAAACGTTTCATTTGATCCTTAATCATTGCAACCTCTGGGTGTAATTGCAGCGTAACTGTTTCTAATACATTTCCTAATGACAGACAAATATCGTCGTAATTTTTATTCGAAATGGCATTAACCATACGATCTACATCAGGATGTTGAATATTATCTAATTTAAGTTTTTGATAAACAGTTGCTGTTGAAACGCCCTGTGTTGGTTTTGCTAAAATAACCCAACAAGGTGGCGGTGTATCGATATGTTCTATTTTTTCGCCACGACCTGTAGCTATAGCTGTTCCGCCATAAACACAAAATGATACGTCCGATCCGATTTTAGAACCAATTACCGCTAATTCATCTAACGAACAATTTAAATTCCAAAGCTTATTTAGACCTCTTAGTACTGCCGCAGCATCTGAACTACCTCCGGCTAAACCAGCAGCAACAGGAATATTTTTTGTAATAAAAATATGCGCTCCTAATTTAACTCCGAACATTTCTTTGAGTAGCATCGCAGCTTGATAAGCTAAATTGCGTTGATCATCTGGCACGTAACGATTATGTGATGTAACGACAATCTTATCTTCTTGAATAAGCTCTAATTCAATTCGATCGGCTAAATCGATCGTTGTCATGATCATTTTTACATCATGATAACCGTCTCCTCTTTTCCCTACTACATCTAATGAAAGATTTATTTTCGCAGGGGCCTTCACCATTAATTTCACTATTCTCACCTTCTTATGAACACTTACTTTTTTGCTATTGTATCATAATTAACTCATAAGAAAAATGTACCCCAATGAAAGTGAGCTAGATCAGTAAATTTTCTTTAGGAAGATTCACAAAAACCGAAGCATTTAGCTTCGGTTTGATGTGTAGACAAATTCGCTTGTCAAAGTGAAGATTGTTTATTGTTGCTTATTAGATAATTGTAACTCAGCTAATTCGATTGCCCTTTTAACCATGTTGCCGGCATCCTTCGCTCGAATGCCTCCCCAGCCTTCTTTTTGAACGACGTCATAGAAACCAAGATCTTTTGCAAGTTCCTCTTTAAAGCTCTGTGACATTATACCTCTTTTTCTTCTACCCAAAAAAAGCAACCCCCTTTTTCCACTTCGACATTGTTAGTATGTGTAAATCTGTTTAATTTCATGAATAATAAAAAGAAAAGGGACAGTAGAAAATTCTACTGCCCATTCGCCATCAGTCCACTTGTATGGTCATCACAGAAAAACAATTCAACTGTTTCTGTTAAAATATCTGCATAACTAAAAGATAAGCGTTCAAATGCGTTCTCTTCTTGATCTAATTGTACTACGAATATGGATGGATATGTTTCTGCTAATACACCGGAACGTTCCACAGTCTTTCTACGTCCGCTGTTTGCTTTTAATGTAAGTCGTTGTCCAACATGACTATCTAAAGTATCCTTTATTTCAGATAATTTTTTTGCCATTTCATACCACCTCACTATGACAAGTATACCATCTTATGTAAACTAAGTCAAAAAAAGATAAAATTATACCAACGTACTGGTTACCTGTCAATATTTTTTTATAAACACCCGATTATTATTTGTGAAAATCAGAAAATTTATGTATGAAAATAAAAAAAAGATTTTCTACATACGAGTCTCTCGTTAATGTAGAAAATCTTTTCCTTACTCCTCTTCCATCGATTGGAAAGGTAGCCCTGTTCTTAAAATTCCTTTTGTTTCTACTCCGCCTAGTCCTTTTTCACCTGTAATTGTATTACGAACCACTTCATAAACATTTACTCGATCCATAAATGACGTGAAGCTTATTTTCCCAACTACATAAACGGGATCTAATGCATGTATGTTTACCCTAGTTGGTGAGCTTGCAAAGTTTGCTCCTGCACGTATTATCGCTTCAAAGTGAGATTGACATGCCCCAGCAAAAATTACAAGGTGGTCTAAAGACGGAACCTTTTTTCTCGCTTCTTTTACAGCATCGACAAAATATCTTGAATGTCTGTAAGCTTCTATATCAGTAACGACCCCTTTTGCCTTTGTGTATGCATCATGACCAGTTATAACTAGTATATCGGGACGATAATGATCTAAGTAATAACCAATTTTTGTTGGTAATTCTGTTTCCTTACAATAGATTCCCTCAACGGGGACACCCATCTTATTATACATTTCAAGACATTTTTTTAAATATATTGGATCTCCATCGATGTGAAGAACCCGACCTGGTATTTGAAAAAGATTTACTTCTGTTCTATATCCATTTGTTGCTTGAAATCTTCTTTTTTCTTTTTGCTCCAAGGCTTCTCTTTTAAATAGTTTGTAGTTTTCCTCAATTTGAACAGATGATCTTTTACCTTTTTCTCGATACTCTGATTCAATGATTACTCGCAGGTCAGATAAAGGCGCATCAGCAATTAAACGAAAATCGTCACCATATAAAACAGCAATGAATTCATCCCCGATTTGTTTTACCTCCACTACTCGAAAAACTAGGTCATATTTATAAGATGCTCTTTCTACTATATCCCCTACATTAATATTCACATGCCTTCCCCTCCAAAATTGCTTAAGTACACTACGAGTTCGCTCTCTTTTTTTAGATTATGTATGGACAAAAAAAAGGGTGAAAAGAAGGTTTATTGAACTTTTGTAGGGCATCAGAACTAAAATAAAGTGGCTAATAAAAAAGATGATTACAAACTAGTTGGTAAATTAGCTTATAATCATCTTTTTGTTATTTTACTTGTTTATATAAACTATTACTTAACGTTGCAAATTCTTGAATTGATAAAGTTTCTCCTCTTCTTGTTCCTTCAATACCTGCCTCTTGAAGACAAGCTTCAAGTATTGCCTTATCCTTTTTCAGATGAGAAAAGTTATTTAATAAATTATTATTTAATGTTTTTCGTCTTTGAGCAAAGCTCGCTCTAACCACTTCAAAAAAGAATGATTCATCAATTACCTCTGCTGCTGGTGCTTCACGTTTTACTAGCTTTATAACAGCAGAATCAACATTTGGCTGTGGCATGAAGACTGTTCTAGGTACAGTCATAACCGTTGAAGCATGTGTATAAAACTGTATTGCTATTGATAGTGAACCATAATCCTTTGTTCCTGGCTTAGCAGCAATACGGTCAGCTACTTCTTTTTGCAACATACAAACAATTCCTCTGATTGGTAAACCTTCTGTTAATAGCTTCATGATAATTGGTGTCGTTACATAATAAGGCAAGTTTGCGACTACCATTATATCTAACTCATTTGGCAAATACTCATTAATCGCTTTTTCAACATCAGCCTTTAGTACATCTTCATTGACGATTTGTATATTATCATATGGTGAAAGTGTATCTTCTAAGATTGGGACTAGTCTATTATCAATTTCAAAAGCTAATACTTTCTTAGCACGCTTAGCAATTTGCTCAGTTAATGCCCCAATTCCCGGGCCGATTTCAATTGCACAACTTTCTTCAGTTAAATCTGCATAACTTACAATGTTTTCTAGTATATTTGTATCAATTAAGAAATTTTGACCATAGCTTTTTTTAAAGAAGAAATCGTACTTGGCTAATATTTCTTTCGTTCGACTAGGTGTCGCGATATCCTTCATTATTTTTCCTCCATTAAAACTTTTTTTACTGCTTGTCCAAATTCATCTTTAGAGATTTGAAACATTTGCAGTCTTTTCTCTAATTGCTTACCGTTTGTATAACCTATATTAAGAATTTTACCAAGTTTATCTCGTCTTTCACTTGATTTGGGATGTCCAATTAATCCGGCATCTATTAAATCTTCCTTAGTGATTTCAGATTCAACTTCGATAAATTCCTGCTTAACATGAATTAAAGCATTTCGAATAGATTCTCTAGTAGCATGCTCGATTCCTAATCCTTTTTTACCTGAACGAACCGCTTCTTCCTTTGGTAAAAATGCATGCTTACATCCTGGTACATGTTCTTTAATAATCGAGCGTATGCGTTGACCAGGATAATCAGGATCTGTAAATACGATAACTCCTCGTGTCTCCTGAGCATGCTTTATTAATTGTAAAGTATCCTTATTTATAGCAGAACCACTTGTTTCAATTGTATCTGCATCCACAGCCCTTTTAATTGCCGCCGTATCATCTTTACCTTCAACAACAATGATTTCTTTAATTTTCATTTGTTCCTCCAACCAATACAAGTATATGTAATCATACCATATGGATAATAAAACTTCATACTCTCTTAAAAGTAGTATAAAAAAAAGCAGAAGGACTTATCCTTCTACTTTCATTCAAACAACGATCTATTTTAAAAATATTAACTAATAATACGAATTTTTACAGTACGACGACCAAAATCAAAACAATCGTCTTTTGTAGGCATTAAAATATCGATTCTTCTGCCTTTAATTGCTCCACCAGTGTCGCCAGCAATAGCAACACCATATCCTTCAACCCAAACCTTAGATCCTAAAGGAATCACTTTTGGATCAACTGCAATCAGTTTTGTGTTAGGATTTTTACGAACATTAATACCTAAAGCTGTTACACCAGACATCCCAGCGTCGTAAGGTGAATATGCAGTTGCTTCAACATACATTTCTTTTACCTTACTGCTTGATTTTGGCGCACTAGATTTTACTAAAGCACTTGATGTTGGTACGGACTTTGTTCCAACTGCAACTACTCGATCAACTGGTTCTTTTAAAATAGTTTCATCAACTAGCGTTTTAGAAACTACCTTACCATTTTCTTTAATCAGTTCAAAGTTACGTTTAACAAGTCCTTTTACACCTTCTGAAATGACCGAAGATTCATCCTTGTACATAGAAGAATCTTTTTGTTCTTTTTCTTTAAAATCTACAGGCTCTTCCACCACATCGTTGACTTTTTCGACACGGATAACTCGAACTGTATCATTTTGTTTGATCATTTCGCCGGCACCTGGTTCAACTCGGTCAAATTCGTTTAATGTAATGTTCTGCTTTTCTAAAAAGTCAGCGACAGTAGTCGAAGTTGCAAATACTTTTTTAGAAACTCCTCCGTCATTTAATACCATAGGGAATGCTTTTTCGTAAGATACCTTACCATTTTCCTCTAACGGTGTTGACAGTGCAGGCATTATAACATCATCAGGTTTGATCTTAATATTTTGTTCCTTTAATAATTCCTTTACCGTTTGAGCAGTTGTCATAATGACTTTTTCTTGCCCATCGATCGTAAGTTTAACAGGTTTCGCTAAATGAACTGTAATATCCATATCATCTGATATTTTCGTTTTGGCTGACGGATATATTTCATCTGCATTCGTAATATTAATATTTTGTTCTTTTAATAATTCAGCCACAGTATTTGCATGTGTTTGAATAACCTGTTCCTTCCCGTCTACCTCAAGAGTTACTTGTTCTTTAAGTCCCTCATATGCTCCTGTACCTACTGATCCAGTGAAAACTAAAGCTCCTGCAAGTTGTACTGCTAGTTTTTTACTACTCCCAAGTCTAGAAAGTAACCTATTCGCGTCTATCACGATTTTACTCCTCCTTTTCGCCTGAGAAAAAAGATTGACTAGCTCCAAACCTATTAACTAGTGCTTCTACTCTACTGAATGTATGTTTACTAGATTTAGAAGTAGAAGAGTTTTCTTCCGACAAATTCTTCAACTCTTCATACGTGAACTGTGACGAATATTATGTATTCGTACTAGTTCATGAGATCATTTGTTAATCTGAAAAATATTACACGCATTTTCGAAAGTTCGTTTTTGAACTTCCTCAACTGATATGTTTTTTAAACGTGCAATTTCTTCAGCAACAAGTGATACATAGCTAGGTTCATTTCTTTTTCCTCTATACGGATGTGGTGTTAAGTATGGACAATCCGTTTCGATTAATAGATTTTCTAACGGAATCTCTGTCGCAACTTCTTTTTGTTTTTTTGCATTCTTAAATGTAACTGGTCCTCCTAATGAAATATAGAAGTTCATTTTAATACATTCCTTTGCAGTTTCCACACTTCCGCCGAAGCAGTGCATGATGCCACCTACTTCTGATGCATTTTCTTCTTTTAAAATGGTTACAATGTCTTCTGTTGCGTCTCGATTGTGAATGACAATCGGTAGCCCGCATTCTTTTGCTAATTGAATTTGTTTGCGAAATGCTTCTTTTTGGATTTCTTTTGGAGATTTATCCCAGTAGTAATCTAATCCAGTTTCACCAATTGCTACTACTTTAGGATGTTTTGATAATTCCTTAATCCATTCAAAATCTTCTTCAGTTGCGTCAATTGCATCAACTGGATGCCAGCCAATAGCTGCATAAAGAAAATCATACTTCTCAATTAATTCCATAGCTTTCGTAATTGTTGGTCGATCAAAGCCAACAACTACTTGATGAACAACTCCTGCTTCCAGAGCTCTACTAATTACTTCTTCAAGGTCTTCTTTGTATTGATCTGCATTTAAATGTACATGTGTATCAAAAAGCATTTTTACTTCCCCTTTGCTCATCTGAGATTTAGTCTAGCATACCGTAAAATTTCTTACCTAACGCACAGTTAACAATTCCGTTACAAAAAGAAACAGTCAAAATTAAGCAATTTCTAATTAATTTTTAAAGATGTTTTAAATTAATTCCATGTTATATCAAGACTTTCTTACTTTTCGAAACAAAATTCTGATATTTTTTTTAGTTTACTATTG
>NZ_NTZO01000097.1 GCF_002559405.1 Bacillus sp. AFS001701
TTTTTTTCTGAAAAAAATGTAGTATATTGAAAAAGTAAAAAGTGATTTTTCAGAAAAATAAGTAAATTATAAAATGAATAATCACTAATATATGGAGGTGCTCTAATGAAGCGTAGATTAGCAACAACTGTTTCAAGTTTATTAGTACTTAGTACGGTACTAGCAGCTTGTGGCAAAGACACAGAAAAAACGGCAACTAACTCACAGAAGGATAAGAAGCAAACGTTAAGGTTAACTACAACTACTGAGATTCCTTCAATGGATTCAGCAAAAACTACTGATTCAATGTCATTTGAAGTTTTAGACAATGTAAATGAAGGTTTACTTCGTTTAGGAGAGGGTGACGAAGTAGTAGACGGAGTTGCTAAAAAAGATTCGGTTGAAGTTAGTAAGGATGGTCTAACATATACATTCCATTTACGTGATACACAATGGTCAAATGGTGAGCCAGTAACTGCTAATGATTTCGTTTATGGTTGGCAACGTGCTGTAGATCCAAAAACTGCATCTGAATATTCATTTATTTTATACTATGTGAAAAATGCTGAAGCAATTTTCAATGGTAAAATGCCAAAAGACCAATTAGGTGTGAAAGCACTAGATGATAAAACATTACAAGTAACGCTAGAACAACCAACTCCTTATTTCTTACAATTAACTACTTTTGGGACATACTTACCTGAAAATCAAAAGTGGGTAGAGTCTAAAGGGGATCAGTATGGTTTAGAAGCAAATACTCAATTATATAATGGTCCATTTACTTTAAGTGAATGGAAGCATGAGCAAAGCTTTACATTAAAGAAGAATCCAAAATATTGGGACAAGGATTCAGTTAAGTTAGATGAAATTAAATACAATGTAGTTAAAGATACTTCTTCGGCAGTTAACTTATATGAAAACGGCGATATTGATAAAGTAATGCTTGATTCTGAGTACGTTGATAAATATAAAAATGACCCTGAATACAAAACTCAATTAGATGCTCGTTTAGTATTCTTCCGTTTTAATGAAAAACTACCAATCTTTAAAAATGCTAAAGCTCGTAAAGCATTTGACTTAGCTTATGATAAATCAGCTATTACATCTTCAATTTTAAATGATGGTTCTAAACCTGCTTATTGGTTAGTTCCTTCTGAGTGGGTAAAAGGCCCAGATTCAAAAGACTTCCGTGATCATAATGGTGACTTTAACAAATATAATGTCGAAGAAGCTAAAAAATTATGGGCAGAAGCTAAAAAAGAACTTGGTAAAGATACATTTGAACTAAAAATGCTTTCATATGATGATACAACTCGTAAAAAAGCTGCTGAGTATGTAGCTGGTGAGCTTGAGAAGAATTTACCTGGTTTAAAAATTACAGTAGCTCCACAACCGTTTGAAATTAAACTTGATAACGAGAAAAAATTAGATTATGACTTTTCATTCTCAGGTTGGGGTCCAGACTATCCAGATCCAATGACATTTATTGATATGTTCTTATCTAACAGTCCATTCAATGAAATGGCATACAACAATCCACAATATGATCAGCTTGTAAATGCTGCTAAGAAAGAAGCAGACCCACAAAAACGTTGGGATGATATGATTGAAGCTGAAAAAGTAATTATGGATGAAGCGGGTATTTCACCAATTTACCAACGCGGTCGTGCATATTTAGAAAAAGATTCAGTTAAAGGTATTATTGCGCACAAATTTGGCGGAGATTTCTCTTACAAATGGGCATCTAACGAAAAATAATAGTATGAAACAAAAAGGAGAAGGGATCACCCTTCTCTTTTTTAGGAAGTTTTATGTTAAAAACTATAGGGTTTATTTTCTTTTTTTGTATAAGAAAAAGTTTAAAAGTAAATATTAAAAGGTGTCCAGAGATTACTTTTTTTAACTGGATACTGTATATAATTTGAGCTTGCAGAGAAAAAATTAAATTTTAAACTAAAAAATATACATATTTGTCCAACTTTAATCATTTATTGAAATTGGGGCAATTATTAATAGTTTTGATTTAATATGCAAAAAAATGCTTCAAAATGTAGTTTTTAATTACAAAAAAGTAAAGATTTATTTAAATTTATTAATTTTTTTGAAAAAAATGTCGATTTTTTGTTGATATAATCTAAAAAGTATGTAAAATTAAAAGTAAGTTAAAGGTTATTAACTATTCGGACAAGTTAAATTGTTTGAATATTTTAATAGTTTTTAAGTCTAATTGTTTAATTTTGGGGAGGCAATCTAATGAAAAAGAAGGTATCGTATTTTCTATCTTTATCTGTTGCTGTGAGCATGCTTTTAACTGCATGTAACTCAGACAAATCAAATGAAGGTAAAAAAGAAACAGCAAAAGCAAAACCACAAGTATTAAACTTACTAGGCGGAGCTGAACTACCAAGTTTAGATTCAAGTACTAGTACAGATGCTGAATCTTTCAATGTTTTAGGTAACATTATGGAAGGTCTAAACACGTTAGGTAAAGATGATGTTGTACAACCTGGTATCGCAGAATCTTTTGATAAATCAGCTGATGGTTTAACTTATACATTCCACTTACGTGATGCAAAATGGTCTAATGGTGACCCTGTTACTGCAGGAGACTTCGTTTACGGATGGAAACGTGCTGCAGATCCTAAAAATGCATCTGAGTATGCATTCATGTTGAATGTATTACAAAACGGTGAAGAAGTTACTACTGGTAAAAAACCAGTTGATCAATTAGGAGTTAAAGCTGTTGATGATAAAACTTTAGAAGTTAAATTAGCAAAAGCTATTCCATATTTTGACTCTTTAGTAACTTTCCCAACATTCTTACCATTAAATCAAAAATTTGTTGAATCTCAAGGTAAAAACTACGGGTTAGAAGCATCTAATTTAATTTTTAATGGTCCATTTGAATTATCAGAGTGGAAACATGATGAAAGCTACAAGTTAGTTAAAAACCCTGACTACTATGATGCTAAAGACGTATCATTAAAAGAAATCAACTTTAAAATCGTAAAAGATCCACAAACTGGAGTTAACTTATATGAGTCTGGTGATGTTGACCGTGCTGGTTTAACTGCAGAGTTTGTTGACAAATATAAATCTAGCCCTGACTACGGAACAACTAAAGAGCCAACTGTATTCTTCTTACGTGTAAACGAATCGAAAAATCCAGCTCTTAAAAACGTTAACATCCGTAAAGCTTTAAACGAATCATTTGACCGTGAAGCAATTACTAGCGTAATCTTAAATAACGGTTCAGTACCTTTATACGGTTTAGCTCCAAGTAACTTCTTAGATGCTAATGGTAAAGACTTCCGTGATGCTTCTGGACAACTTGTAAAATACGATCCAGCTGATGCTAAAACATTATGGGAACAAGGATTAAAAGAAATCGGTAAGAAAGATGTTTCAATCGAATTATTAGGTTCAGATACTGAAACTAACAAAAAAATCAGTGAGTACCTACAAGGTGAATTCACTAAAAACTTACCAGGTTTAAAAATTAACATTAAATCAGTTCCATTTGCACAACAATTAGACTTAAACTCTAAGAAAGATTATGACATCTCATTCGGCGGATGGGGTCCAGACTACAAAGACCCAATGACATACTTCGATATGTGGACTAGTCAAAGCCCATTCAACCAAATGGGATTCTCTAACAAAGAGTATGATAAGTTAATCTCACAAGCAGGTTCTGAATTCTTATTAGATCCAGCTAAGCGTTCTGATTCATTCTTACAAGCTGAGAAAATCTTAGTACAAGACAATGCTGCAATTCTTCCAATTTACCAACGTGCTATTGCATACGTTATGAAGCCAAAAGTAACTGGATTAATTGAGCATGCATTTGGACCAGATTACACTTACAAAAACGTTGTAATTAAATAATTAAGAAATGATAAAAGGCTGTTCTAATGTCAGGTCACTGACTTGGACAGCCTTTTTTTATATGAAATAATACTTTCATCTGAGTATTTCTTTATTTTGACATATTTTATCTTGCTATGTATTATCATTGTAGTACAAGTTGTTTTTGAGAGGGGGATCCTATTGACAAATATCATTCATCAAATATTAGAATTTTTTGCATCATTAGGATATTTAGGGGTAGCATTAGGATTAATGATCGAGGTTATCCCGAGTGAGATTGTATTAGCATATGCTGGTTATCTTGTAGCCGGAGGGCATATAAATTTTGTAGGTGCATTAGTAGCAGGTGTGATCGGGGGAACTATTGCACAATTATTTTTATATTGGTTAGGTTATTTTGGTGGTCGACCAATCATTGAAAAATATGGTAAATATATTCTAATTAATAAGCATCATCTTGATTTAGCTGAAAAATGGTTTTCAAAATATGGCGTTGGAGTAGTGTTTACAGCTCGCTTTATTCCAGTTGTTAGACATGCCATTTCGATTCCAGCGGGTTTAGCAAAGATGCCAATAAGTAAATTTACACTTTATACAGTTCTTGCAATCATTCCTTGGTCTATACTATTTATCAAAATAGGTGAGAAATTAGGTAAAAACTGGGGAACTGCTAAATCTGTTTTAGCCCCATATACACCAATGCTAATCATTATAGCGATTGCCCTATTTGTTGTATATTTTTTAATAAAAAAATTAGTGGCAAAAGGTAGAAAATAAAATTAATATGATTTGTTTTACATTATATTACATATAATATGATAAATTTCAATTGGAAGGATGAATTTTATGTATTCTATGTCATATGATGCATTAAAATCTGATTTATCTAATACTCTTTCAACTGTTCAAAATCAATTGAATACGGAAGATTATTCAGTACATACAAAAGAGCAATTACAAAGTCAGTTAGAAGTTTATCAATACATTGATGAATTAAGTGATATGCATTATTTTTATAAAAGCGGATATTAAAAAATAGGTCACTATAAGTGGCCTTTTTCTTTATTTGCGAATAATATAAATGCTCACTAAAATAGCTACTAATAGCGTTTGATTATTAGAAAATGGACTTTCTTTTTAATAAAGGTTGAAACATATATAAATGTTTCGTATGCTATTATTGTGTAGTTTTTGTTTTAGAATTAGAGGTGAATTAAGATGCTAAATTTTTATCTTTCAGATGCACAAGGGAAACTAAATCAAGTCGACGTTATTGAGAAAGGTTGTTGGATCAATGCGATCAACCCAACAGAACAAGAAATTCAATATCTAGTTCAAAAATTAGACTTAGATTTAGATTTTATTAAAGACCCACTTGATGATGAAGAACGTTCAAGGATAGAGGTTGAAGGGGAACACACTCTAATTATTGTTGATATTCCAATTGTAGCTCATGATGATAATGGGCACACAATTTTTGATACAATACCAATCGGGATGATTATTTCATCCAGCACTTTTGTCACAATCTGTTTAAGTGAAAATCCGATCTTTGAACGATTTATTTACCAAAAAGTAAAAGGCTTCTTTACGTTTAAAAAGACTAGATTTGCACTTCAACTATTGCATACGACATCATCATATTATTTACGTTATCTTAAACAAATTAATCGTAAAACAAATGAAATCGAAGTTGAATTACATCAATCCACGAGAAATCAAGAGTTATTTACAATGCTGAACCTTGAAAAAAGTCTAGTTTATTTTACTACTTCACTTAAATCGAATAAAATTGTCATGCAAAAAATTCTTAAAGGGAATATATTAAAAATGTATGAAGATGATGAAGATTTATTAGAGGATGTAATTATCGAAAATAAACAGGCAATTGAGATGGCAGAAGTATATAGTAATATCTTAAGTGGAATGATGAATACATTTGCTTCAGTTATCTCAAATAATTTAAATATTGTAATGAAATTTTTAACTTCTATTACAATTATTTTATCAATCCCAACAATGGTTTCTAGTTTTTATG
>NZ_NTZO01000098.1 GCF_002559405.1 Bacillus sp. AFS001701
GGAAAAGTTTTAAAAAAAAATTTAAAATAATTTGGGAGCCAATTCTTTAGCCGGGCTTTTTTTTTTATGAAGATTTTCAATATAAAGCCATGCTTTTCAATTTTTAACTAAACCTACTATAAATTTTGTTTGATAGTAAATATATAAATTCTCCTTTTCTATTTATAGGTATTAATTCTCAAATCACCCATAAGTATCTCTAACTTGTTTTCAAAGTTGTTGAAACCGTTAAATTTGGTTTGTTTTAATAGGTATATTCTAGTTGGATAAAATAATTATCTCTAAATTTACTAGGTAAATAGTCATTCTTAATTCAGATGTTTATATAGTCTGAAATTCTTATTTTTGACACGATACTACAAACAAATAAATGCTAAATTTTGGTAAGATTTAATAGAATTCATTTTGTTGTTTACTATTTCAATTGATGTCAACAGCGAAAATGAGTAATAAAAATAAATTTGTGAAAATAATCAAAGTGTTACAGAGAATGTAAAAGTTATAAATTCTGAACTTGCTTTTGCAGTTACGTACAATGATGTTAACCAATTATTGAAGGATTCAGAATTGGCTGTTGAAGGGGGAGTATTGTCTATTGAGAATTATGTAAACATGGATAAAGCTACTGGTATTGGTAATCCATTAACAAAATTATTCTTTAAAGTTAATAATGTATTAAAGGGAGATTCCTCTTTAGAGGGTAAGAAAATAACAATATTGAGCAAGGTGGATATATTTCTGCAAAACAAAGTGGAATGAAGGATAAATTTCCTAATTTAACTGAAAAGGATTTAGACGAAACTTATTTGGTCATACCGGACGGTCATAGACCATCGGTAAAAGGTGATGAATTTGTTGCCTTTTTATCTAGCGACTCTTATTTTAATACGGGGTTTGATTTTTATGAATTTATAGCAGTATACCAATCAAAATTTGAATATGATAAAAAAAGTGAAGAATATATAAGACCCTCTGATGATTTTGCTGAAATGTTAAAAGAAGCTGATACATTTGATGAAAAAAAGGAAATTAAAGAGGAGATAAAAATTGAAAAAGAAATTAATGATAATGTAACTGAATTAGTGGAAGAAACGGTGAGGGAATTAAATTAGTTTATAAGAATTATACTTTCCAACTCTTTGACTAGATTTATCTAATGAGCAAATCTATGAAACTATACTTCAAAAAGAAGTATAGCTTTTTTTGATTTTTTAATAAAAAGTCCTGTATTTTGAAAAGAATTCCTACAAATCCCACAAATTTTAGCCAAAAAAATTTTACAAAAAACAACAAAAACCATCTTTTTGTAATTTTTTACCTTTTTATTTTGATAAATCAGCCGATATTAAAACTAGGTTAAAAAACTAAGGCTATTCTAATATTACTTAATAGACTAGTGTAAAAGGATAATGTTCTACTTTAAAAACTACTAAATGTTAGAGAAAATCATCGCGAAATAGAACAAGTTTTATTGGGATAAAATGTAATTTTTGTAGAAAAATGAAGATTAATTTCATCTAAAATTCCCCCAATACACTTTAAGAATTTGTCTGATTATAATAGTAATTGTAAGATTTTTCAGAAAAGTGCAAAAAGGAGAATGCAGATGATGAAGCAAAAAAACAAAAAAATTGTCAAAGTAATGACTGCTGGAGTAATCACCTCTAGCTTATTTTCAGCTAGTCTAATTTCTGGTCACAAAACATTCGCAGTAACAAACTCTACGGGCTCTAATGGTAGTATTAAGGATATTGATAGTTATATCAAAAATATATCCAAAGCTGATAGAGAAATGATTCACAGCATGCAGGAAAATAATAACGCTGAAGGGCTAAAGATCTCACCAGACGTAGATTTAAATGTAGATACTCCTTTAAATGTAATTGTTCAGTTTAAACAAGCTCCATCAGAAATTGATTTTAAAATCAATCAAAAGAGCGGCCTTAATGCTTCCATGCAGGAGTCAAGAGATAAGGTAGAGGAATCTCATAAAAAATTCAAAGAACAATTAAATGGAAATGGAAAATTAAAATCGATTGGTATAAAGAGAGAATACAAGAGTATCTTTAACGGTGTTGCAATGACACTACCTGCTAACGAAGTAAAAGAACTTTTAACATTAGATACGGTAAATGCTGTTTATGAAGATCGAGAAATTACGGTGGAACCTTTTGTAGAACAAAATGGTGAGCCGACAAACAATTCTTCGATCAAATTAAATAATATGGAACAAATCGGTGCTGAAAAACTACATAAAGAAGGTATCACTGGTAAAGGGATTAAAGTAGGTGTCATTGATACAGGGATCGATTATACCCATCCTGATATAAAAGATGTGTATAAGGGAGGATATGACTTAGTAAATAATGACTCAGATCCTATGGAGTCAACGTATGATGATTGGAAAAAATCTGGACAAGCTGAATTAAATCCAACTTCTGGTGAACCTTGGTATACTGCACATGGAACACATGTATCAGGTATTATTGCAGGAACAGGGAAAAATAAATCCGATTTTGCTATAACCGGCGTAGCTCCAGAAGTTGAACTTTATGGCTATAAAGTACTTGGACCATATGGTTCTGGATCATCGAATACAATACTTGCAGGAATTGAAAAAGCAGTAGAGGATAAGATGGATGTCATTAACCTATCTTTAGGTGCACCAGTTGCTAATCCGCTTGATCCATTGGCAGTTGCGATCAATAATGCTACTTTAGCTGGAACAGTTTGTGTTCTTGCTGCTGGCAATGCTGGACCTAACCAGTATACGATTGGTAGCCCAGCTTCATCAGCGCTTGGTATTACAGTTGGCGCAAGCAGCTCGCCAATTACGGTCCAAACTAGTAATGCAGTTGCAACTTCAGCAACTGAAACTGCTAAATTAGATAATATGAGAATGCTAGGTTCAGATTATACTAATCTCAATACCTTAAAGGGATCTAACCTTCCAATTGTTTATGTAGGTAAAGGTCAAGTTGCCGATTACAATGGTAAAAATGTTAAAGACAAGATTGTACTGATGGAGCGTGGCGATTTAACTTTAAATGTAAAAATTAAGAATGCAAAGGCAAATGGTGCCAAGGCCGTAATCATGTTCAATAATATCAATGGTGAAACTTATATACCATATTATTTCGGAAATAATTTTGACTTTATCCCAACTTTTAGTATACCAAATGATCAAGGTACAAAACTTGTCAATATGCTATCTAAAGGTAATGTTAACGTAACGATGAATGATTTTGGATCTTTTGATACTGAAGGGGATAAATTGGCTGACTTTAGTTCAAAGGGACCAGCAAGAAGATATTATGATATTAAACCAGAGGTCACTGCACCTGGAGTGGCAGTATTTTCTTCAATCCCTGCTTACTACAATGGAGTAGCACATAAAGATGACTACGAACATGCGTATGCGAGATTTGATGGTACTTCGATGGCTGCACCACATGTAACAGGTTCTGCTGCTTTAATTTTACAAGCTCATCCTAACTATACTCCTGAGCAAGTTAAGTTAGCATTAATGAATACAGCAGATGCCTTAAACGGGTCATATAGTGTTTTTGAAGAAGGATCTGGAAGAATTGATGCAGATGAAGCTGTACACTCCTCAATTCAAATTGGTGTAAAGGATGAAGCACCAACGCTTGATGAAAATGGCAATAAAATGATGATCCCAGAGACATCTGGCGACCTAAGCTATGGCGCTATTGTATCAACAGATGAGGATTATACAGACAAGAAGACGATTGAACTGACAAACAACTCAGATAAAGATAAAGTGTTTGATGTAAAAGTTCAATTTAATAATGTTAGTAGTTACGATAAGGACGCAGTAAAAAATGGGATTTCTTTAGAAGTACCATCTGAAGTTAGAGCTAAAGTTCATGGTATGTCAAAAATTAAACCGATACTTACTGTTCCAAAAACAGCAGAATTAGGCATTTATGAAGGGTACATTACTTTTACGAACAAAGAAGACAGCAATGAGGTCTACCAAATTCCATTTGGATTAAATAAAATGGAACAAGGAATTAAAGATGTTTTACTAACAACAAAAGCTTTTAATACAAGAAGAGATTTACCGTTCCCAATCTCTGGATCTACTGGAATTGCATTCTCTCTAAATAGTCGCATGGAAACAGTTGATATCATTTTAAAGAATTCGGATACTGGTGAGCAATTAGGGATGATCGACGCATTTGATGGTGGATTTAATGAAGGAATGACATTCGGTTTAGATGGTGGATTTAACGGTCTTTATTTCCCGTTCACAGGAAATCCAGACCAACCAGTCCATGTCACAAGAGCACTTGCTCCTCCAGGAAGATATGAGATTGAAATTGTTGGAACAAACGATGAAGGAAAAGTATTTAAAAAGTCACAGCAAGTTGTCATTGATAATACACTACCAACAATGAAAATGAATATACCAGGTGGAGTATACGAAGTTGATGATTCCGGTCTAAAAATTAGCGGTAATATTTCAGATTCAAGTATTGATCAAATTAACAAAAACGGTGATAATATTGACCAATCAAAAAATAAAGTTAAAGTAACAGGTGCACAAAACCCTATTGGTAATGTACCATTAGTCGTTGATAGCAATGGAAACTTTGAATACACAAGAAAAATCCAAGCAGAGAAAAACTTCTCAACAATGACTTTATTAGGTCAAGACATTGCAACGAACGGTATACAAAATCACCCAAGTCAAACATACACATTAGTTAAAAATGGACAACCATATATCAAATTAACAACTGACAAATTTGACGCAAAATACGGTGATACTGTTAAAGTAACATTAAGTGAACATAATATTAAAAACTTAATGGGTGGTGAGTTTACACTTACTTATCCTAAAGATGTATTTGAATACCAAAGCACAGAAATTAGTAGTGAATATGTTAATGCAGTAAAAGCTTTAGGGTTAACAGCGAACCTAACCGCTCAAGATCAAAAAACCGATACATCTAATAACTGGCTTAAATTAACGACAAGTTTAGATGGCCCTACTCCTACAACAGGGATTAATGCTAATATGCCAGTGGCTACGATTACTTTAAAAGTAAAAGATAAGCCAAGCTTATATACAAAATGGGTTCAACAATTAGGGTTCCAAACTGCGAAAGCGAACATTTTAGGTCAACCACAAATGACGATTAACAACAAATTTGGACAAGGTGTTAATATTATTCCATCTTATTCAATTCTTGAAGGTGGATTCCTACCTGATGGATTTATTCCAAGTAATTCAATTTGGTTAGATTCAAAGAAGGATTACTCAAAAGTAGGAGCAGAAGTATACATTATTGGCGGTACAGATGGAAAACGTTATGATGCAACCATCAACAGTGCTGCTAGATTCTCAGTACCAAATTTACCATTACTAGATCAATCATACGAAATTGTTATCAAAATACCAGGACATTTCGAAAGACATGTAAATGTTAATGAAATGGTAGATTCATACGATAAAATGGATGCTGGAAAATTAAAATATTTCTACTACGCAATTATGAAAGCTGGAGATGTTAACAATGATAATGTTGTTGATATAATGGATGCCGTTTACATCACTAGCAAACTAAATACAAATGATCGAAATGCAGATATTAATTTCGATGGAATAGTTGATTACAAAGATCTTGATTTTGTTAAGAGAAACTATTTAATGCAAAACCCTGATGTATCTGGAAAAATCAAACCGGTTACAAAATATAAAGGGAAAACGATTGATGATTACATTAAACCATTAGGATAAATTGTATTTTGTGTATTTTGGCCACTAGCTTTTATGCTGGTGGTGTTTTTTGTGGGACCTGTTTTTAAGTGAAAGACAAAAATGCGTTCATGGGTTATTAAAATGCAAAAATAGATTTCTCTAAAGGGTTTATAAGTAAGTATAATAGCGAGAAGATGAGATAGGTTACTCATAAGACATTCATGAGTAAGTAAAATAGCAAAAAGATGAAATATGGTTACTCATAACGCGTTTATGAGTATGTAAAATAGCAAAAAGATTAAATATAGTTACTCATAAGGAGTTCATGAGTAAGTAAAATAGCAAAAAAAAGAAATATGGTTACTCATAAGGCGTTCATGAGTAAGTAAAAGTAGCAAAAAAAGAAAATAGGTTACTCATAGGGCGTTCATGAGTAAGTAAAAGCACCAAAAAAAGAAAATAGGTTACTCATAAGGCGTTCA
>NZ_NTZO01000099.1 GCF_002559405.1 Bacillus sp. AFS001701
CCTGTTGCTCCTGTTGGACCAGTAATTCCTGTTGGACCTGAAGGACCTGGTGGCAGTGGTGCTCCCGTAGGACCTGTTGGAGCTGGTGGTAGTGGTAAAACTGGTGGTAATTGTGGGCCTGGTGGGCCTGGTGGTATTGGCAAATAGATACACCTCCAAAAATATTTTGACGTACACTTTATCATATTTTTGTTGGACAAGTTTGTTTGGATTTTAATACTATTTCTATTAAAAATCCGCAAAAAAACTCTACTTACTAGATTCAATCCCTATCAATGATAGTCGAATGTGACCTAGTTTAAGTAGAGTCAAATTTTTATTGCTATTTATCTTTATTATCTATTAATTTATAGCTACTCCTGCGCTAGCATATCCAGTAACAGTATTAACAAGGCTAATACCGTTTGCAGTTGCAGTATATACCATCAATAAACGAGTTTGTGCAGCAACTGGTATTGCTAAAGGTGTAGAAATACCGCTCGTGATTTGTCCTAATGTAAGCGGACCTACTAGAGCTGGTAAAGTGACGCTTGCACCTGCAACTGGAGTAAAGGTATTACTATTTGCTGGTGCACTATATAATTGTGCAGTAACCACAATATTTGTTCCTAAAAGAGCCAAAGCTACTACGTTACTATAGAATGCTGAAATAGCCGTAATTGTACCAGCTCTAGGCATTGAGAATGCAAAATCAAGAACTTCAGTTGGCAATCCAGTTCCAGTTAAATCAATCGTTGGTCCAGGAAGTAATGCAACATTCGAAACTGAACTTCCAAATCCTACAAGTCCAGCTGTTCCTGCTAATCCGCCTAAAACTGTAGACATCACAACTGGTGCACCTGATGCAAATGGAATGATTGCACCTGTACCTGCTATACCTGTTGCCCCTGCTGGACCTGTTGCTCCTGGTGCGCCTGGTGTTCCCGCTGGACCTGTTGCCCCTGCTGGACCCGTCGCTCCGTCTACTCCTGTTGCTCCTGCTGGGCCTGTTGCCCCTGCTGGACCTGTTGCTCCTGCTGGGCCTGGGATTCCAGCTGGGCCTGTTGCTCCTTGTGGACCTGGTGTTCCTTGAGGACCTGCTGGACCTGTTGCTCCTGGTATTCCTGCTGGACCTGCTGAGCCTGTTGGACCTAATGGACCTGGGATTCCTTGTGGACCTGTTGCTCCTGTTGCGCCAGCTGTTCCCGCTGGGCCTGTTGCTCCTGCTGGACCTGTTGCTCCTGTTGCTCCTGCTTGACCTGTTGGACCTGCTGGGCCTCCTGAAGGACCTGTTACTCCCGCTGGACCTGTTGCTCCTGTTGCTCCTGGAGTACCCGGTGTTCCTGCTGGTCCCATTGGCCCCATAGGTCCCATAGGTCCCATAGGTCCCATATGACCTCTTGGACCTCGGTCTCCATCTTCCCCTTCTTTACCTCGCTTACCTCTTTCTCCTCGAGGACCTGTTGCTCCTGTAGGGCCTGTTGGCCCAATAGGTCCTATTGGGCCAATTAATCCATTTGAATCATTTGAATCAAATGAATAACTAGGTGAGTAAGGGGAATTTGTGATAGGCGAATCTGAAGGATTTGAATCTAGTGACACTTTTGGTTCTTCTGGTTGTTCTGATGGTTGTGGAAATCGTGGTGGTAATGGTGGTAGTGGCAAAAAAATACACCTCTCAAAAAAATTTTAATTGTACAATTTATTGTATAAAAAAAGGACAAATTGGTTCATTCTCACCATAAAAATGAGGCAAAAAATAGGTGAATACTCTATTAAAATTATCTAATAGAATATTCACCTATCAAAAAAAACCAGAAATCTTAGATTTCCGATTTTTAATGTTTATTATTAATTGATTCTGTTTTGTTTTAGTACTAAACATTGTTTTTGTCTATTTGTAAGTTAAACCTAAATTTAAAAACGATATCCACAATAAAGTAGAGTAGTCTATTTTAACCTCTTAATTGAGCATTATGTGTTTCTTCTACAGCTTTTAATACTTTTGAATGAGCTTTAGTTACTTCTTCATCCGTTAAAGTGCGTTCTGGATCGAAATAAGTTAATGAGAAGGCAACTGATTTTTTACCAGCTTCCATCTTATCACCTTCGTATAAATCAAAGATTGTAGCATCCTTTAGAAGTCTTCCACCTGTTGAACGAATTGTAGATAGAATATCACCAGCAAATACTTTCGAATCAACTACTAATGCCATATCTCGGTTCATTGATGGGAAACGAGGAATTGCATTGTATAAGATATCATCAAATTCAGTATTTAATAGCTTTTCAAGAGATAATTGGAATACATATGTTTCTTTAAGATCCCACTCTTTTTGAGTAACAGGATGAACTTGACCAATAAAACCAATTTCTTCTCCGTTTAATAAAATACTTGCTGTACGTCCTGGGTGTAATTCTTCTTTCTTAGCAGCAAGATAAGTTATTTTATTTGATAAACCTAATTCATTAAATAAACCGTCTAAAATACCTTTTACAACATAGAAATCCACAGCTTTTTTCTCGCCTTGCCAAGCATGTTGCAACCATAAACCAGTTAACGCTCCTGCTAAATATTCTTCTTCATGAGGAAGCTCGTTCTTTTCCTTTGTTAAGAATACAGAGCCTGTTTCGAATAGTTGAACATTTTCTTCTTTACGTGCAACATTATAAGCAATAGCATCTAATAAATGTGGTACTAAACTGAAACGTAGCTCACTGCGTTCTTCACTCATAGGTAATGCTAAACGTACTGGTTCTGCATCTACTGTTTCTAGTGCAAAGCGTTTTACTTTATTATTGCTTGTAAGAGAATAAGTAACAGCTTCGTAAAGACCTGCATGCTGTAAATATTGACGAATTTTTCTACGTTTTGCTTGGTAAGGTGTTAATTGTCCACGACTAGCAACACCTGTTGGTAACGTAGCAGGAATATGATCATAGCCATATAGTCTTCCTACTTCTTCAACTAAATCTTCTTCTATTGAAAGATCACCACGACGACTTGGAACAGTAACAGTAAATACTTCACCATTCCCGGTAGCTTCTAATCTTAAGCGACGGAAAATATCTTTTACTGTCTCAGCATCAATTGATGTACCAAGTACACCATTAATCTTACTTACAGAAACTGAAACATTTTTAGCATCTTCAACTAAATTGTCAGCAATTACAGTCCCTTCTACAATTGTTCCACCAGCTAGTTCAGCCATTAACTGAGCAGCACGTTCAGAAGCAGGGAATGTACGAGAAGCATCAATACCTTTTTCAAAACGAGCACTTGAATCGCTACGTAAGCCTAGGTCTTTTGAAGTTTGGCGAACACTTTGACCTCTGAAAACAGCTGATTCAATTAAAACGTCTACAGTTTCAACATCAACCTCAGTACTTTGACCGCCCATTACACCTGCAACTGCTACTGCTTCTTTCTCTGTTGCGATTACTAAATTATGTGGCTGTAATGTGCGTTCTTCACCATCAAGTGTAACAATCTTTTCGTTTTCTTTCGCAAGACGAACGATAATTTGATTACTATTTAATTTATTAAAATCAAAAGCGTGTAATGGTTGACCATATTCAATTAAAATATAGTTCGTAATATCAACCACATTATTAATCGGACGAATACCAGCACTCATTAAACGAGCTTGCATCCATAATGGTGAAGGACCAATTTTTACACCTTTCACTAATTTGGCACTATAATATGGTGCATCTTCTTTTGATTCAATAGAAACTGAAACATAATCAGCAGTTGTAACTGATTCAGCGCTAATCGCTGGAAGTTTCACGTCACGATCTAAAATTGCAGCTACCTCATAGGCAACACCAATCATATTTAAGCAATCAGCACGGTTTGGTGTTAATCCAAGTTCTAATACTGCATCATCACGATATAGTACGTCTAATGCATCTGCTCCTACTTCAGCATCACTTGGTAAAACAAAAATGCCATTTGAGAATTCTTTTGCAACTACTTTGCCTTCAATTCCTAGTTCTTGAAGAGAGCAAATCATTCCTTCAGAAACTTCTCCACGTAATTTTGCTTTTTTAATTTTGAAATTCCCCGGTAAAACAGCGCCTACCTTTGCCACGATCACTTTTTGACCTTTAGCAACATTCGGTGCGCCACAAATAATTTGTACTGGTTGTTCTTCTCCAACATCAACAGTACATTTTGATAATTTATCTGCCTCTGGATGTTGTTCACGTTCCATTACATAACCAACAACAACATTTTTAATTCCTTCTGAAAGATGATTAACACCTTCAACTTCAATACCTGCTTTTGTTATTAATTTTGCAAGCTCGTCTGGTGTAACACCACTTAAATCAACGTATTCTTGTAACCATTTTGTTGATACAAACATGTTTTAGTCCCCTCCTACCTTACATTTGTTGGAATTGCTTTAAGAATCTTATATCGTTCGTATAGAAATGACGAATATCATCAATACCATATTTTAATAATGCAATACGTTCTGGACCCATACCGAAAGCAAATCCTTGAACTTCTTTTGGATTATACCCAGCCATCTCAAGTACGTTAGGATGAACCATTCCCGCACCTAAAATTTCAATCCATCCAGTGTGTTTACACATGTTACAGCCTTTTCCTCCACATTTCATACAAGAAATATCCATTTCTACTGAAGGCTCAGTGAATGGGAAGAAGCTTGGGCGTAAACGAATTTCACGATCTTCACCAAACATTTTTTTCGCAAAAAGTTGTAAAGTACCTTTTAAGTCACTCATCGAAATGTTTTCACCAATTACAAGACCTTCGATTTGCATAAATTGATGAGAATGTGTAGCATCATCGTCATCTCGGCGATAAACTTTACCAGGACAAATTATTTTAATTGGTCCCTTTTCCACGTTTGCTTCCATTGTTCTAGCTTGAACAGGTGAAGTATGCGTTCTCATTAATGTTTCTTCAGAAATATAGAATGAATCCTGCATATCACGAGCTGGATGACCTTTTGGTAAATTTAATGCTTCGAAATTATAATAGTCTTTTTCTACTTCTGGACCTTCTGCAATTTCATATCCCATTCCAATAAATAAATCTTCAATTTCTTGAATTACCGCTCTTAATGGGTGAGCTCCACCTGCTTGAACTGGTCTTCCTGGAAGTGTTACGTCAATTGATTCACTTTCTAACTTTTCATTAATTGCATTTTGTTCTAATACAACTTGCTTTGCTTCAAGTTTTTCTTGGATTGCCGCACGTACTTCATTAGCAACAGCTCCCATTTTGGGGCGCTCTTCAGGAGTTAAATCCTTCATTGCTTTCATTGCCTCAGTAATCGGACCTTTTTTCCCTAGATAGGCAATTCTTATTTCATTTAATGCTTTTAAATCTGTTGCTTCTTCTATTTGCTTAATCGCTTCTGATTGTAAAGAAACTAAACGCTCTTGCATGAATAATCCTCCTATTCAACTTCATAAATTTAAACATAAAAAAACCTCGCTCCCAAAAAAGGGACGAGGATTGATCGCGGTACCACCCTAATTAACAGTTATTATGTTACAAAAAACTAACTGCTCACTTCATTCATATAACGATCTACTTAGATAGACCGAGTCGCCTTTACATTCAATAATGGTCCCGGCGCTAGCTCAAGAGGTGAATTCAATTTGGTCTACTATAAAAGTGCTTACAGTCTACGGCACCTTTTCCCTAAATAGAGATTCAAATTTACTATTCTCTGTCAAAGCTTTTTATGTATTAAATTTTCTTAATTAATTATATTGATTTTTTTCAATTAATGCAACTGCTCAACATAATTATTTACTAAATGATTTGAATCATTTTTACTGATTTAGAAACCTTGAATGAAGCTTCTATTATTTTTTACAGACTATACATTAGAATCCCTGCTGCAATACCAACATTTAATGATTCAGCTTTACCATAAATCGGTATATATAAATTTTCATCAGTTAATGAAAGTAATGTTGAATTCACACCTTTACCTTCATTTCCTACAATAATGGCAAAACGATTTGTAACGTTTACTTCATTAAACGGTTTTGCATTTTGAAGAGATGTTCCGTAAACAGTTATTCCTTTATCTTTTAAATTAGAAATTGCTTCAACTAAATCACCACGTAATATTGGTAAATGGAATAATGATCCTTGGGTGGATCGAATTGTTTTAGCATTATATAGGTCACTTGTACCTGTACCTAAAATAACCCCATCAAAACCAGCAGCATCCGCTGTTCGAATCATTGTTCCAACATTCCCTGGATCTTGAACTTCATCAATTAATAATAATTTTGACACTTTCTCAAGATCAATTCTTACAAAAGAAAATTCAATAATTGCAAAAATACCTTGAGATGTTTCTGTTTCGCTTAATTCCTTGCTAACCTCTTTAGAAATATACGTAATTTCAAATGACACTGTTGAAAAATTAGAAGGTAAGTCAATATCTTCACTAATTAATAAATGAAGAATCGGTGCATCATGCTTAATTGCCTCCTCAACTAAATGAAAACCTTCTATGATATATTGTTTAGCTTTATCTCTTCCTTTTTTTGTATGTAGCTTTTTCCAAGCCTTTACAGAATTATTTTGTATGGAATCAATTTGTTTCATAAGTTTCCTTTACCTTTCATCGTATCTCATATCGTTTATCATACATAAAATCGTTTCCGTTTACAAATACTACATAAAGCTTAATATGAAAGGAGAATCCAAATGAATTTTAATATTCGCGGAGCAGTTCTTCACAATATTTCAGGTAATAAGAGTGATCAATTAGAAGCGACAATTGTAGATGCTATTCAAAGTGGCGAGGAAAAAGTATTACCAGGTTTAGGTGTACTTCTCGAAGTTTTTTGGAATCACGCTTCTGAAAATCAAAAGCATGAACTACTTACAGTATTAGAAAATGGAGTAAGTCATTAATCTAATCTGTTGAAAAATAGAAAAGGACTAACTTTTCGTTAGTCCTTTTATTTTGGCTATTTCGTTTTACCTTTTAAATCATCGATCGAATTAATCTTCATATATTTTGGTACGACTAAGCCTAATTTTGTCCCTTTTAAATTCGGTCCAAGATCAACCAATTGTTTTTTATACTCATTCATGTAGTCTTGATGAGTTGTCGGAAGCCAAGCTGCGACCATTGCATCTGCACTTCCATCTGAGATACCAGCAAACATCGGTCCTGCCTCAACCTGTTTTAATGTAACTTCATAGCCTTGGTTTTCAAGTACTTTTCCAATCACATTTGTACTGGCAACTTCAGATTCCCATGAAACATAAACGAGACTAATTTTTTCACCATTTCCTTTTGAAGCATCTTTCGTCCAATTATTTACTTGTTCTTGATGTTTTTTAATCCATTTCGCCGCTGCATTTTCAGGTTTCGCACCGTCTTGAATATCACTCATCACTTCTTCCATATCAGAAGGTTTCCATGAAAAGTTATCAAAAATCTTATACGCACCAGGAGCGTCTTCTTTTAATCCTTTTCTAACCACTGTATGAATTTCTTCATCCTTACCAAATGACCCTTTTGGATCTTCTAAATACTTTAATTTATATTTTGAAAACATCCAGTGGGGTGTCCATCCTGTAATGATTATAGGTTCTTTATTTTCATACGCTTTTTTCAATTCAGCAGTCATCGCAGCTGAAGAACCTTCTTTTAAAGTCCAATCCTTTAAATCGTAATCCTTCATCGCTTTTTCAGTTGCTTTCATTAACCCAGCTCCTGGATCAATTCCGGTAATCTCAAAATTAACCCCGGCACCTATTTTATTTGAAACTGTTTTTTGATCCTTGCCACCTGCAAAGGCAACTGAAATGGCCGAAATACAAAAGATTAATACAGTAAATCCATAAACATATTTTTTTGCAAATTTTTTCCCATAAGCAGGTTGACGAAGGTTTTGAGAAATTCGATCAAGAATAATTGCAACGATAACAATCGATATCCCTGCCTCGAACCCTTCCCCTACCTTAATCTGGGTTACGGCACGATAAACCTCTGCCCCTAATCCTGGTGCACCTACTAGTGATGAAATAACTACCATTGATAATGCAAGCATAATACTTTGATTTATACCAGCTAAAATTGTAGGTGCTGCTAAAGGTAGCTGTACTTTAAAGAGTCTTTGCCACGTTGTTGATCCAAAAGCATTAGATGCCTCTATTAAATCATTTGGAACCTCTCTTATACCTAAATTCGTTAATCGTATTGTTGGAGGAATTGCAAAAATGACAGAAGCTAAAATACCAGGAACTACACCAATTCCGAAAAAGAGAATGGCTGGAATTAAATAAACAAATGCTGGCATTGTTTGCATAAAGTCGAGTATTGGTGTAATCACTTTTTTCACTCGATCGTTTTGCGACGTCCAAATCCCTAAAGGAATACCAATTACAACCGTAATAACAATTGATGATAAAATCAATGCTAACGAATCAACTGTAGCATCCCAAAGTCCAAGATTATCGATTAATAACAAGCCAAGTAACGTAAACAGTCCAACTGTCCACCTACTTGTATAAAAAGCTAGTAATGAAATTAATATGATTAGAATAATGGATGGCCCAAGTCCTAAAACTTTAACAAGGTTATTTAAAAGGGTTTCTGTGATGTTGGTTATTGCGCCAAATAGAGGATGGAAAGTTTTAATGATCAAATCGACAATTTTATCAATCCAATCTGCTAACGGAATTTTTGGAATACCCATATATTTAACCTCCCTTTATATTTAATTCGTCTGTTTTACCCGCTAACGCACCGATTACTGCTCCACGGATAATGACACCTTTTAATCGATCATTTTTATCTATAACCGCTAATGGTAGTTCAGAAGTTGCAAGTGCTCCAATTACATCAGTTAATAATGTATCTTCATAAACAGACACAATTTCCTTCTGCATAGCTTCCTCAACCGATTTATTTTTAATAAGAGCATTTGAAGCATCATCAGCAGTAATTGCTCCAAGTAGCTTTTGTCTACGATCAACCACAAATATACTTGAATATCCTTGGTCTCTCATTACTTGTAAAGCTACACGTGGTCCACGGTCAGGCGTAATTCTTTCAGCACGCTTCTGCACATGGGCAGCCGTTAATACTTTTGATAGATCTACATCTTCTACAAATCGTTCAACATATTCATTTGCTGGATTTACCATGATTTCCTCAGGAGAACCAATTTGCATTATGTTACCATCTTTCATAAGAGCAATTCTGTCTCCAATTCGAAGGGCCTCATCCAGGTCATGTGTTATAAATATAATCGTTTTTTTCATCGTCTCTTGCAGTTCTAATAATTCGTCCTGCATATCTTTACGAATTAATGGATCGAGCGCGCTAAATGCTTCATCCATTAATAAAATATCCGTATCACTTGTTAATGCCCTTGCAAGGCCAACACGTTGTTGCATACCACCACTTAATTGTGATGGGAATTGATGCTCATATCCTTTTAAGCCAACTATTTCTAATGACTTCAAAGCTTTTTCAGTTCTTTCTTCCTGTGAAATATTTTGTACTTCTAAACCATATTCCGTATTTTCAAGAATTGTCTTGTGCGGAAACAGAGCAAAATTTTGAAAAACCATACTAATTTTTTTACGACGAACATCTCTTAACTGCTGAGGATTCATTTTTACAATGTCTTCATCGTCGATCAAGATTTGTCCAGTAGTTGGTTCAATTAATCGATTGAGCATCCGAATCAAGGTAGATTTACCACTACCTGACAGTCCCATTACAACAAAAATTTCACCCGGGAATATTTCAAAGCTTGCATTATTTACCCCGATTGTTGAGTTTGTCTGCTCTAATATTTGCTTTTTTGAATATCCCTTTTCTAGTAACTTTATGGCGTTCTTTGGAGACTTACCGAAAACCTTTGTTACGCTTTTCACTTTAACTTTTGCTTTCATTAACTCACCTCAAAACTTAATATTTATTTTGCTTCCCCATATTTTAAATAAGGATTCTCCCTATAAAAAAAATCAGCCAAGTACTAATTAAGTCTTGGCTCCTTAAAAACTCCATTTACAAAATTGGAGTCTAAATTTTATTTATTAGCTTAAAAAAATTCACTAAGAAACCATTTTCCAAACTCTATTTCCGAGTATCCTTATTTGAAAAGCGTACATTCATGTTAACAATAAGATATGACAAAACTATTTCAAACTAGTTATAGGAATAATACAATTTGTTGCAGTTCGATAACGATAAAGTCGGAAAAAGTGGGAAAATTAGGTTGGTTAAGTAAGTAGAAGAAGCGAAAAAACCTTAATAAATGAGGTTATTTCGGAGATATGAAAATGACTTACTCAGGTAAGATTAGTGGGGATGTAAAAAAAGCAAGATGGTGAGATTTAGTTACTCATAAGAGGTTCATGAGGTACTATAACTGCTAAATCTTGGTATTTAGTTACTCATAAGCGCTTCTTGAGGTTATATATCGGCTAAAACTTGGTATTTAATTACTCATAAGCGCTTCATGAGGTACTATAATCGCTAAATCTTGGTATTTAGTTACTCATAAGCGCTTCATGAGGTACTATAACCGCTAAATCTTATTATTTAGTACCTCATAAAGGGTTCATGAGGTACTATAACGACTAAATCTTATTATTTAATTACTCATAAGCACTTCATGAGGTACTATAACCACAAAGTCTTGGTATTTAGTTACTCATATGTGTTAGCACACAATTTCAATTTAAAACTACAAAAAAATCCCTCAATAAATGAGGGATTGATTTTTTTAGTTATATGTTAAACGCTCTACTGTATCGCGATCTAATCGTTTGATTACTTCTACAATTAATTTAACTGTATTTTCATAGTCATCACGATGAAGGATACCAGAATGAGAATGAATATATCTCGTTGGAATTGTGATAGCTAATGCTGGAACACCTTTCATAGTAATATGCATTGAACCAGCGTCAGTTCCTCCGCCAGGCATAGATTCATATTGATATGGAATACCAATTTCATCTGCTACATTTACTACAAATTCACGTAAATCTTTATGAGACACCATTGACGCATCATATAAAACGATTTGTGGACCTTTGCCTAATTTACCTTGTGCTTCTCTTTCAGATACACCTGGCATGTCACCTGCAACACCGACATCTAATGCAAAACCGATATCTGGTTCAATTTTATATGTAGATGTTTTTGCACCACGAAGTCCTACTTCTTCTTGTACTGTTCCAACTCCAAATACAATATTTGGATGTGCTTGGCCTTGTAATTGATCTAAAACGTCAATTGCAATCGCACAACCGATACGGTTATCCCATGCTTTTGCTAATAATAATTTTTCATTTTTCATCGTTTGGAATTCAAAATACGGAACAACTTGGTCTCCAGGACGAACCCCAAATTCTAATGCCTCTTCTTTACTTGAAGCACCGATATCAATAAACATATCCTTAATATCTACTACTTTTCTTCTTGCTTCTGCACTCATAATATGAGGCGGTTTCGAACCAATAATACCAGTAATATTACCTTCTTTTGTTGAAATGGTAACACGCTGAGCCAGCATTACTTGGGACCACCAGCCACCAATTGTTTGAAAACGTAAAAATCCTTTGTCATCAATTTGTGTAACCATAAATCCAACTTCATCAAGATGTCCAGCAACTTTAATACTTGGACCATTTGGGTCTCCGGTTTTAACTGCTATTAAGCTTCCTAAATTATCAGTTACAACCTCATCAGCAAGTGGTGTAATATATTTTCTCATTACTTCACGTGGTTCATGTTCAAATCCAGCTACGCCGTTTGCATCCGTTAATTCTTTTAACATTTGTAACTTTGCATCTAAAGTAGACAAACTCATCCATCCTTTTTTTAATTTAGATTATGTACATATAACATTATACAATTTGGGATTCCTTTTGACAAAATTTTTAGATAGTTCTTCAGCCCTCGTATTAAAACATATAAATTTTATATTAATTTTCTTCAAATTATTTGTGGGGTATAATAATGAAGCTTATAAATTATTACTAGTTTTTTAAATTAACCATCTGGAGATTAATATGATAACTACTTCCGCTTTATATAAAGAATCATTTTCCTTTATATCACAATGCTATAAGGAACTCGATAAATCCGATCAAATAGAAAAACGATTAAAAAGTATTGAAGCTGAAATTCGAGATACTGGTTTTTACACTCATACTTATGAGGAATTAGAGCACGGAGCGAAAATGGCGTGGCGCAATAGTAACCGCTGTATCGGTAGACTATTTTGGGATAAGCTTCATGTTTTAGATGCTCGCCATATTAACGATGATAAAAGAATAGCGCACGAAATATTGCATCATATAAGATATGCTACAAATTCAGGTAAGATTCTACCTACAATTACAATTTTCAAACCAAATCTAGGAACAAATAATACTCTTAAAATCCATAATCACCAGCTAATACGATATGCTGGCTATGAAGCAGAAAATGGAATAATTGGAGACCCAAAATCGATCGAGTTTACAAAGGAATGTGAGAGTCTTGGTTGGAAAGGAAATGGTACTAATTTCGATATTTTGCCCATTGTTTATTCCTTAGACAATCATGAACCAAACTATTTTGCGATCCCAAATGAAATCGTACTCGAAGTACCGATCGAACATCCTGAATATGATTTTTCCCCTTTAAATACTAAATGGTATGCTGTTCCGATGATATCAGATATGACGCTAGAGATTGGTGGTATATCTTATAGTGCTGCCCCATTTAATGGATGGTATATGGGAACTGAAATCGGTGCTCGAAATTTTGCTGATGAATTTCGCTTTAATCTGTTGCCTAAAGTAGCAAAAATTATCGGCCTAGATACGAAAAGAAACAGTACTCTTTGGAAAGATCGTGCGCTAGTTGAATTAAATATTGCCGTTTTATATTCATATAAAAAAAATGGTGTTAGTATTGTTGATCATCATTCTGCTGCACAGCAATTTCTTCAATATGAAAAACAAGAAGAATCATGTGGCCGAGAGTTAACAGGTAATTGGAAGTGGTTAATTCCGCCTATGTCGCCTGCTACAACTCATGTATTTCATAAACGATACGATGATACAACGCTTAAGCCAAATTTCTTTCCAAGATAATCATTGTAAATAGTTATAACCTTAATGAACTGACACATTTGTAGTTAATTCATTAAGGTTTTTTCTATTATTTGATACAATATTAAGTATCAACATAATTTTCTAAAAATTATTAAAGGAGTAATTCAATGATTTTATTTCAAAATGACAATATTACAGTATTTCAAAGTGCATTATTTCAAACAAACTCAACCGTTGTATCAACTGACGATTGTATCATTATTGTGGATCCAACTTGGTTACCTCATGAAATAAATGAGATAAAGGAATTTGTTGAATCAATTAAAAATGAACGACCAATTTATTTATACTTTACACATGGAGATTTCGATCACATTATAGGTTATTATGCATTTCCTAATGCTAAGACTATTGGGAGCGAAAATTTACATTACCATCCTGAAAAAGATAGTAAACTTTCAAAAATCCGTCAATTTTACAATGATAACTATATTAATCATGCCCAGCCAATACAATTTCCAAAAATTGATTTAATTATTAGTGAAGATGGGCAGGAAATTAAAATCGGACAGACAACATTAAGATTTTATCATTCTCCTGGTCATACGAAAGATGGTTTATTCCTTTATATTGAAAATTTAGGAATATGGGTTACAGGGGATTATTTATCTGATTTTGAACTTCCAATTGTATTTGATAGTGTAAAAAGTTATTACAATACTCTAGATAAGGCAGATGATCTAATTAATAAGTTTGAATTATCTTTGTTAGTTCCAGGCCACGGTCAAGTTTCATCAAATAAAGAAGAGATTGCTACTCGAATTGAACTAGGTAGAAGTTACTTAAAAAGACTCCAAAAAGCTGTACAGAATAATAATGAGGCAGAAATAAATACATTAGAAAAAGAGTTTTCATTTCCTTCTGGTTTCACAAAATATTGTCATGAATCAAACGTTAATAACATGAAAAAAGAATTTAGTTTCGTTTAAGAAATCTATTTAAATAAAAAAATCCTTAACAAATGTTAAGGATTTTTTAAACGAATTATTTTAAGTTAGCTTTTGCAGCGTTTGCTAATTCAGCAAATGCTTTTTCGTCAGCAACAGCTAGGTCAGCTAACATTTTACGGTTAACTTCGATACCTGCTAATTTTAATCCGTGCATTAAACGGCTGTAAGAAAGTCCGTTCATACGAGCAGCCGCGTTGATACGAGTGATCCATAATTTACGGAAATCACGTTTCTTTTGACGACGGTCACGGTAAGCATACATTAATGATTTCATAACTTGTTGGTTTGCAACTTTGAATAATGTATGTTTAGAACCGTAATAACCTTTTGCTAATTTAATAACCTTTTTACGACGAGCGCGTGTAACTGTACCGCCTTTAACTCTTGGCATATTGTTTCCCTCCTAGATATCTATCTAATACGTTTATCGTTCTTATTTCATGTTTGTAAGCATAAAGCGGATACGTTTGAAATCGCCTTTGCTTACTAATGAAGCTTTACGTAATTTACGTTTTGCTTTTGTAGATTTGTTAGCGAATAAGTGGCTTGTGTATGCACGACCACGTTTTAATTTACCAGATCCAGTCTTTTTAAAACGTTTTGCTGAACCACGGTGAGTTTTCATTTTAGGCATATCGTGTTTCCTCCTCAAATAAATTACTTTTCGTTTTTAGGTGCTAAGACTAAGAACATACTACGACCGTCCATTTTTGGATGTGACTCAACAGTTGCAACTTCTGCACAAGCAGTTGAGAAACGATCAAGTACTCGTTGTCCAATTTCCTTATGCGTAATAGCGCGCCCTTTGAAGCGAATAGACGCTTTAACTTTATCGCCTTTTTCTAAGAACTTAATTGCATTACGAAGCTTTGTGTTAAAGTCATGTTCATCAATTGTAGGACTTAAACGAACTTCTTTCATGCTAATAATTTTTTGGTTTTTACGGCTCTCTTTGTCTTTCTTTTGTTGCTCGAAACGGAATTTTCCGTAGTCCATAATACGACATACAGGTGGTTTTGCCGTTGGTGCTACCATCACTAGATCAAGATTAACATTCGAAGCTAACTCAAGAGCCTCTTGTTTTGTCTTGATTCCAAGTTGATCTCCGTTAGGACCAATTAATCGAACTTCACGAGCACGAATTCCATCGTTTACCATCATGTCTTTGCTAATAGTAAAACACCTCCAAGGTATTGTAAGAATGATCTTAATTTGTATCGTTGAAGCAATCATACCCAACAAAAAAGTGTGGGTATATAAATACACCCACACTGACAGTATCAAAGTAATTAATGATTCTGTTACCTGATAACAGCTTGTAGCGTCATCCAGGTGAGAAGCGGGTGCTTCTTCTTCAACAAATAAGTATTCTTTTCTTTCGTTACTATAACATAGCGACATGATGTTGTCAATATTCGTATGCTTTGTTCGCAACGAAATTTATTATATCAAAGAAACTTATTTATGACAATGGTTTTTTAAATTATAAATTTTCATCTCAATTTTTCCTGTGAAAACTCTTGTAATGTATGTATTAGGACTCGTTCTTGAAAGATATTTTGAAGTGTAATGATTAATGAAATATCGACTGATGAGGTGTATAAATGAATTCTTTTAGGTGCAATTGCCGTTAAGGGCAAAATTAATTCGTTATCAATATACTCTCTATTTTCCACTTGTTTGCCATATTCTTTTAATACATCTTTAGAAAGTGGTAAAAATAGATGATCAAATACGCTAAATTTTCCGTCAAACACTATATGCACTTGAGGAATAAGCGCATCCGTTTTAATTACCTGCTGTCTTAGATTCTCAATAAGATTCTGGTATTCGTTTTCTAATTTGTACTCATCTATTGCAATTTCACAAACATATGCTAACTGCTTATAGTATTCCTTCAAACGAAATGTAATAAATGAATCGAAGCTAAAATTTACTCCATCTTTTATATACTCAGAAAGTGCATATGAAACTAAATTCTTACTTCTACGAATTTTTTTCTGGTTTGGTATACTTCTTCTAGTTCCTCTTAATAATGATTGTGCGATCGGTATGATTTGACTTTGCTCGTCTTCCTCATAGAAAAAAGATGTATGTAAAATGGATTGAATCCACTTATCTTCTTTTTGAAGTAAAATAAATTGTACTAGTGTCGGAACTAAAATACTTTTTATTAAATCTTCAGTGTTTTGAGGAAATGTGATTAAAATTGTATTGATTTTGTGTCTTCTTAAAATGTATGGTCTCGATTGCTTTTTTAAGCGTTTTTGTAATCGTTCGTAGACATAAGCTGCGTCAATGGGTTCATTGAAAAAAATTTCAATCACCCTGTTCCCCCCTTTCTAGCACCACCTAGTCCTATATATATTAAAGAAATAATTAAAAAATGACGCAAAATCACTTAGTAATTTGTGATTTTACGCCATTTTTTGATTTTTTTATGGATGTCTTAAATTTGAACCAGAAATTTTAACTGGTTTGGCTAAAAACTTAACACGATCTACAATACGTGCTGCTTTAACCCTTTCCTCTTCTCCACGTTGAGAATATGTTAAGTGATGCTCTAATTGATTTAAATCAGCATTAGATGTAAAGAATGTAGGCAATTTTTCTAGCATGCGGTATTGAAGAATTGTACCTAGTATTTCATCTCTTGCCCAACTAGACATTTGCTCTGCACCAATATCATCTAACATAAGAACTTCCACTTTTTTTACAGCTTCAATTTTTTCCTCTAATGTGCCATCACTAATAGAGCTTTTTAGTTCGCGTAAAAACTCTGGTAAATAAACGAGCATTGAAGTTATTTCTTCCTCTGCTAGTTCATTTGCAATAGCCCCAAGAATAAACGTTTTTCCAACCCCAAATGGGCCATGTAAATATAAACCTTGAGCCATTTTTCCTTTTTCATAATTCATAATAAACTGTCTAGCTGCAGAAATTGCTTCAAAACGGCCAGGGTCTTCTAAAGATAAGTTTGACATAGAAGCTTGAAGAACATCCTTTGGTAAGTACATGCATTTTATCAAAGATTCATGTTTTTTGCGTTTATCATTTTTCACACCATTTGGACAACGATCATATTGAACATCAATTCGTTTTCCTTGAATAATCAAATGAGGATGATAACCATGCACCATATTTTTACACTCATTAAAAGACGGGCAATCTTCACAATTTACACTTTGTCCAATATACTCATATAGCTTAACTAGGCTACTATCAATCATTTGATCCGTAATTTCATTTTTATGCTCAGCTAAAAATGAAATTATTTTTGGGTGACTACGGACTTCTTGTCGCATTTTTTGAAATGTGTCCTGGAATTGTTTATTTTTCATTAATGCACTAAATGCGTTTTGAATAGGTTCCATTAGCGTCCTCCCATTTAACGTTTCTTTTTATTTTTAAACATTTCTAGTTCTTTTTCTAATCGTTTTCGTTCTTCATCAATCGAAGAATTATTTTGGTTATTGATTGTTGCCGGTGCAGTCTGTGAATCATTTGACTCACTTGATTGAAGCCAGTCTGGTACAATCTCAGTTCGAATTGTTTTATTTCGTCTATTACTTGAGCGAGTTTTTGCAGCAGTTGCACTTTGTTTAGTTTCTTCAAACTCTTTACGGGCAAGATCCATAGCCTGTTTAACGGTTGTTACACCTTTTCTCGCCCAATGACTTGCTATTTTAATGACGTAATTTCTAGAAAGCTTTTTATCTAAACGGATCATTACATAGTCAATTAACACATTCGCGACTCCAGGTAGAAGCTTTTGATCAATCATAATCTCTTCTATAATTTTCAAATCAGCTTCACTTGGTTCAGCTCCACCCGATATCTCCTTAAGGTACCTGCGAGGAGAAATTGTTTCGAAGCAATGAATTAATTTTTCTTCTTGAGTTGATGGCTGCTCATTGCCCATTTGTCTATGCTGAATGGGTTGAACCTTTTCCACAATCGTAGGCAGAGCTTCATGATGTTGGAATTGATACCAGTCTCTTGCTTCAAGGCGAAGCGTCTCAATATTGATTTTATTATCTTCATTTAATGAGCGCATAACAATCGTTTTCATTTGAATTGGATTTATTCCATATAAAAATGCAAGTTTTAAAATCGTTTCTTTTACCTCTGTAGTAAATGCTCTTTTTGGAACAAAGGAATCAGAAAGTCCATCCAAAAATAACGCATAGTCAAATTCTTCCATTTTGACAGATATTTTAATTGGCTGATTGTCTTTTAAAAGACTACGATCATTTGACGTAGAAAGATCGTTACTTTGCTGAATTTCATTTAATTGCTCAACTGTAATTGCTTGGAATACCGAATCAAATGAACGTGAAATCTCACGAAACCCTTCTTTCGAAAAGGCCTGTCTACTAAAAAAGGTTTTAGTTCGTTGATATTGTGTTTTTCCAATTGTCTTAAACAGAAAGATATTTAGGATAGGGTCTTCGAAAAAAGAATGAGGATCTAGCGGAGATTGAAGCTCATATAGAAGCTTTTTTGTACTATTTTCAAATCCTTCATAAACTTTAAGTAAGCCGATTCCTTCAAGGATTAATCTTTGTTCATAAATTGATTTTAAATTACTTTTCATTCCAAGCATTAAAGAATGATGTGTTAACGTATTAGGATTAAGGTCCGTTTGTTCACATTCACTCCAAAGCGTCATATATAAACTTAAAGCTTGACTACCAATTATTGGTTGATACAACATCGTCAATACTTGCCTATGAAAATTATGTAAATACCCAGCTGCCATTACAGTATAAGGATCCGCAGGTAGAACATCCATCCAGTGTTGCTTATCAATAGACATTCAAACATTCCTTTCTTGTATCAAAAGAGCGAAGTATTATTCGTCTTTGCCTCGCTCTTTGTTAATTAAATCTTTCAATTCATCAATGAATACATTAATATCTTTAAATTGACGATAAACTGACGCAAATCGTACGTATGCAACTTCATCAACTTTAGATAAATGCTCCATGACCATTTCACCTAAAACTTCACTCGGAACTTCTGAAGTGCCACTATTTTTCAGTTCTTTTTCAATGCTATGAATAATATCTTCTAGTTGAGATAAAGAGACAGGGCGTTTTTCACACGCTTTGATCAGTCCCCTTAACATCTTATCTTTACTAAATTCTTCACGAGCTCCCTCTTTTTTTACAACTAAAATAGGATTATCTTCAACTCGCTCAAAAGTTGTAAAACGATGCTGACATTCTTCACATTCACGTCTTCTTCTAATTGAACGACCTTCATCTACTGGTCTACTATCAAGTACTCTTGTCCCATTAAAGTTACACGTTGGACATCTCATCGTTATAGTTCAACTCCAAACACTAAATTGTTTAAACGTATTATTATAACTCTATACTATAACAAATTCAAAATAAACTAAAGTTTATTTCTTAAAAGTCAAAAAGCCTATTTTTCGTTGATCAACAATATTTCATTATTTTATGTTAATGGAAATATTTTTCACTATGTAAAGCTAGTTCATTCTAAAAGAAGGCTTTTAAAAGCAAGTTTGTTTAGATAACAAAAAAGAGAGATGAAAAATCACCTCTCTCAATTCTTTTTAGTTACCATTTACAACTTTTACATTATCAACTTGAATGGGACCCATTCCTCTTGGTAACTCAACGTTTTCGCGAGTATCAGCTTCTAAAGCTTCAGCGATAAAGTTTGCAGCTACATTCGGATCAATTCTATCACCGCAAGTGTAAACATCGATACTTGCATAACCATGCTCAGGAAAACTGTGAATAGTTAAGTGTGATTCTGAAATGATTACGACACCACTAACGCCATGAGGAGCGAACTTGTGAAAAGCAACTTCACGAACTTCTGCACCAGAGCGTAACGCAGCATCAACAAAAGTCTCCTCAATAAATTTCATATCATTTAATTTTTCTGTATTACAACCCCATAATTCTGAAATGACGTGACGACCCATAGTATCCATATTCATTTCCCCCTTAAAATAATTTGTCATGACTTCTATTGCGAAAGTATGATCAATTACCACGGGGGAAAGTTAGTCCAAAGAGGTCCAAACCCTTTAAGTAATTAGTTATACTTTTAGAAGTTCACGAAAGTTAGTATACTTTTTTTAAATTTGAATTGCAAGATAAATTTTATTTTTTTGTTATTTACTGAATTAATTGTGAAGAAAATAAGTCTAAAAGTATGATAAATGCATGTATAGCAAGGAAACAAAGGTACATGTTTATTAGGGGACATATCGTTATATGGTATTGTAAAATGAGGCTCCTGTAGCGGAAATCAACGTTCATCTTTTTTAGATAGTAAGTCACAAATTACATCTCAATATAGTCAAAAATTCATACTTCTTCTAAATGTGTTACCCAACTTCAAAAAGACTAACCAGATAAACTAGTTAGCCTTTTGTATTCGTTTACAATTTTTTATAAGTACAATATTTTAATGATTAAACAGTTTCAAGCTTTTTTATTTTAGATGCTACGATTGACACTAAGTCAACAACGCGTCTTGAGTAGCCCCACTCATTGTCATACCAAGCTAATACTTTAACTT
The DNA here is from genome assembly GCF_002559405.1 of Bacillus sp. AFS001701. Classification (GTDB taxonomy): domain Bacteria; phylum Bacillota; class Bacilli; order Bacillales; family Bacillaceae_G; genus Gottfriedia. The sequence continues at coordinate 20,641 of NZ_NTZO01000099.1, forward strand.
TTGTACCGTCGATTACCATTGTAGAAAGAGAATCGATAATTGCAGAGTGTGTATTCGTATTAAAATCGATTGATACTAATGGCTCGTTACAATATTCGATAATTCCGTGCATTGAACCTTTAGAAGCTGTTTCAAACACTTCATTAATTTCTTCAACAGTTACTTCTCTCTTTAAGTCTACAACTAAGTCAACAAGTGATACGTTTGGAGTAGGAACACGTAAAGCCATACCATGTAACTTGCCATTTAAATGTGGAAGTACTTTAGATAATGCTTTTGCTGCACCTGTAGTTGTTGGAATAATTGATTGACTACAAGCACGTGCACGACGTAAATCTTTATGTGGATTATCAATATTTTTTTGATCATTTGTAAATGAGTGAACAGTTGTCATTAATCCATTAACAATTCCAAATTGCTCATCTAATACTTTTACAACTGGCGCTAAACAGTTAGTTGTACAAGATGCGTTTGAAATAATGTGATGATTTTCTAGTTCTAATTTATCATCATTAACTCCAATTACTACTGTGATATCTTCATTTTTACCAGGTGCTGTTAAAATTACTTTTTGAGCTCCAGCAGTAATGTGCATTTTTGCTTTTTCAGCATCATTAAATTTTCCTGTTGCTTCAATTACTATATCAACATTAAGCTCGTTCCATGGAAGTAACTCAGGATTTCTTTCACTAATTAATTCCACACGCTTACCATCAACGATTAAATGATCTGCATTTGCAATTACTTCACCATCAAACTTGCCATGAACTGTATCATATTTAATTAAGTGCGCTAAAGTTTCAGAAGGATAACTTGCATTAATTGCAACGATATTATAATCTCCATTTTTAATTGCTTGACGGAAAACCATGCGTCCAATTCGACCAAATCCATTTATTGCTACATTTACCATAAGTAAACCCCCAATTAAGTTATACTGTTTATTATCTCCCTGCAATTAGTATAACACATAAGTTGGATTTTGGTTAAACTATTTACATTATTTTATGAAATAATTTTATTTAATAGGTCTTTAACCTGTCTTTTTGTATCCTCAAAGTCACCATTGTTATCTATTACATAGTCAGCTCGTGCTGCTTTTTCTTTAACTGGTATTTGAGATGCTATGCGTAAAAGTGCATCCTCTTTCGATAAACCATTACGATTCATTAAACGCTTTAGTTGATTTTCTTCCGATACTGTCACTACGATTACTTTTTCCACCAATTCAATTGAGTTACCCTCATATAAAAGAGGTATATCTAAAATAACAAGTGGTTCACCTTGTTTTATGTATCGATCAGCTTGTTCTTTCATTTCACGTCTTACTTCCGGATGTACTATTTCATTAAGTTGTAAGCGCTTTTCTTTATTATTAAAAATAATACTTCCGAGAAATGGTCGATTAATTTCACCAGAATTTAAAAGAACCTCACTTCCGAAAGCCTCAACAATTTTTTTATATGCAGGTTGTCCAATTTCAACCACTTCTTTTGCAATTACGTCTGCATCGACAATTGGAACATTTAATTCCTTTAGGAAATTGGAAACTGTACTTTTTCCACTTGCAATGCTACCAGTTAGTCCAAAAATTTTACCCATCTTTTATTCTCCTTACACTAGATAAAGAGGACCAAATGGAATAAATCCATTCGGATACTCTCTTTCATTATTTTTATTACATCTTCATTAATCCAATTAATATTAAAAAAACACCTGGTAAAAAAGTTAACTTTTGAAGCCATAATGTTTTCGATAACACATTTCCTAATTTCATACCAAATAATAAGAATAAAGCACTTGCAGTAGATGTTACGATTGCCGTCAATAGTGGAGAAAATCCAAGTAATGATGCACCTATACCAGCCCCAAAGGCATCAAGTGAAAGTGCAAACCCAAGTAACATCGCTTCCAATCCATTAATACTACCTGAACGATCTATGTCTGCAGTTGTAGGCTTCTTTAAAATTTTTACGACAATACCTAGAATTTCAAATTCCCAGTCAATCCCTTTATCTTCTATCTCATTCTTTTCTTCTATATTTGATCCTTTATTTGATCGGTAAAATTGAAAAAGTACCCATAATCCTATACATACAAGTACAAATCCTCCGATTCTTTTTGCTATTATTGGTGAAAAAAAGTCAGTAATTGCATGCCCAATCCCCATGGATGTCATTAATATGATCCCTGAACAAGATGCAATTGTGATGATTGATTTTAAAGGAATTTTTACTTTTCGAAGTCCATAAGTAAATCCAACACTGCAACTATCTAAACTTAGTGCGCATGCTAGTAGTATTAATGATAGCATATTTACCATAAAAATAGGCTCCTCTCTTTCGTACTCTTGATATAGTATGAAAGAAAGGAACCTTATGTTAATTTTTTTTAGGCTGACAAACCGGGCAAAAAGAAGTACCTCTGCCGCCAACTTTTATTTTTTCTATTGGTTGGCCGCAATTATGACACTCTAAACCCTTTCTGCCATATACTTTAATGATATCTTGAAAAGTTCCTATTTGCCCTTGTGAATTTACATAAGAACGAATTGTGCTTCCACCTAAATCCACAGCCTCTTGTAAAGTTGCTGTAATGGATTCGGCAAGTATTTTTATTTGTTTAGGCTTTAATGATGATGCAGGTGTTTCCGGATGAATCTTAGCCCTAAACAAAACCTCATCAACATAAATATTGCCTAACCCGACAACTAATTCCTGATCTAATAAAACGACTTTAATTTTCCGGTTTGTATTTTTAAGCTTTTTTCTTAAATAATCACCAGTAAATTCATCAGAAAATGGCTCTGGACCTAATTTAGCAAGTGGTGGTCCCTCATTCTCCTCACCTTTATTAAATAAATGCATTGTGCCAAATTTACGAACATCTTGATATCGAAGTTCTGTTCCATCTTCAAAAAGGAATCGAACATGAGTATGAGGTGCTACGGGTTCTTCCGCTGGGAACACACGAAATTTCCCTTCCATTCTTAAATGCGAAACAAGTGTAAAATCACTTAGTTGAAAAAGTAGAAACTTACCTCGACGATTTATATTTTCTACTGTTTGACCTTTTAGTAAAATCTGAAACTCATCTACTTCATTCGGTTTCTTTATTATTTTTCCCCACGAAACGATTACTGTTGAGATTGTTTTCCCAACTATTAAATCAAGTAAAGTTCGTCTGACCGTTTCAACTTCTGGTAATTCAGGCATACTAAGTCATCCTATCTATTTATTTTGCTTCAAACCAAGAATCTCCAAAATTATAATCAACCTTTAATGGTACTACTAGCTCAACTGCATGTTCCATTACATCTGGTACGATTTTTTCTAAAATTGCTAATTCTTCTTTTGGAGCTTCTAATATTAATTCATCATGTACTTGTAAAATTAATTTTGCCTGAAGTTTTTCTGCTTTAAGACGCTCATCTAATAAAATCATAGCCTTTTTAATAATATCTGCAGCACTACCTTGGATTGGGGTATTCATCGCTGTTCTTTCAGCAAATCCACGAATATTAAAATTTGAGCTTGAAATTTCAGGAATATAACGACGTCTATTTAAGATTGTACTTACAAATCCTTCTAGTTTAGCCTTTTGAACAATATCTGACATATAATCTTTTACTTTTGGAAAACTAGCAAAGTACTTTTCAATAAATATAGACGCTTCTTTTCTTGTAATACCTAACCCTTGTGATAATCCATAATCACTAATTCCGTATACAATTCCAAAGTTAACAGCTTTTGCTTGTCTTCTCATATTACTTGTTACCTCATCAGCACTAACATGGAAAACATCCATTGCAGTCTTTGTATGAACATCAAAGTCATTTTTAAATGCATCCATTAAATTATCGTCTTGTGCTATATGAGCTAATACCCTTAATTCAATTTGAGAATAATCGGCAGCAAAGATCAGCCAGTCTTTTTTAGATGCTACAAAAGCTTTTCTAATTTTTCTACCTTCTTCTAAACGAATAGGAATATTTTGCAGGTTAGGATCAATTGAGCTTAAGCGACCAGTTTGTGCTAATACTTGATTAAATCGTGTATGAACCTTGGAATCTGATTGATTTATCACTTTTAATAACCCTTCAACATAAGTAGAATTTAATTTCCCAACTTGACGATAGTGAAGAATTAATCGAATGATTTCATGTTCTGCCTCTAATTTTTCAAGTACATCAGCAGAAGTCGAATAACCAGTTTTTGTTTTTTTACCAGATGGTAAATTTAACTTTTCAAATAATATAACACCTAATTGCTTTGGTGAATTAATATTGAATTTTTCACCAGCTAACTCATAAATAGACTCTTCAAGCTCTTTTAACGTATTAGCTAGTTCTGAACCCATCGTACGAAGAGTCTCTTCTCTAACTGTTACTCCTTCAAATTCCATATCACCTAAAATAAATGTTAAAGGTAATTCTAATTCTGTTAGTAGTTCAAATTGACTATTTTTACGCAATGATTCTTCTAAAGTTTCTTTTAATTTGCTAATAGCAATTGTTTTACGAACAATATATTCAGATAAAACTTCATCTGATGGCTTAGATTGCTTTGCACCCTTACCATAAATCATTTCTGCAGTTTGAATTGAAAAATCTATTTTACCATTTACAATATCAGCAAATTCTTTATTAGACTGGGCAGGGTCATATATATATGAAGCAAGTAACGGGTCGAAATTAACACCATTTAAATTAATTCCTCTCCACTTCAGTGCAACATAAGCACCTTTTGCATCATATACATTCTTATTAACACGCTCATCCTCAAGCCATTTTTTAAATAAATCCGAATCTAACCCTACAGCTGTTGGAATAAAGAAATGACCTTTTTCATTTGAAAGACCAAATCCTTGTATGTCTTCTGTATGATAATTTTCTCCGATCATTTCAACGATTAAGCTTGAATGATTCGCTAAATGTTTCTCTTCTATTAAATCTAGTACTTCATAGTTAATCTCTTCTAGATCTTCAATTGATTCTTTGATGTCCAATTTTGCTAACAATGATGTAAATCCAAGAGATTTAAAAAATTCCGCTACCTTATTCGTATCAGCTTCTGGAAGCGTTGTGTCATTTACTGTTAATTCAATTGGTGAGTTTTTATTAATTGTCGCTAATTGCTTACTCATTAAGGCTTGATCTTTATTTTCACTTAAATTTTGAAGAAGCTTTGCTCCACTTACTTCCTCTATATTTTCATAAAGACCTTCTACAGTTTGAAACTGTTTTAAAAGTTTAATTGCAGTCTTTTCCCCAATACCTGGAACACCGGGAATATTATCAGATTTATCACCCATTAATCCTTTCATATCAATAATTTGATCAGGTGTAATCTCATACTTTTCATGAATTGCTGCAGGAGTAAACTCTTCAACTTCAGTAATACCCTTTTTAGTCATACTTACTGTAATACGATCATCAACTAGCTGTAATAAATCACGATCACCTGAGATGACCTTTACTTCATATTCATCTTTTGAAGCTTGACCTGCAAGTGTACCAATAATATCATCCGCTTCATAATTCTCTAATTCATAACGTGCAATTCCGTATGTATCTAATAGCTGGCGAACAAGTGGAAACTGTTCACTTAACTCTGGTGGAGTCTTTTGTCTCCCACCTTTATATTCTTTAAATGTACTATGTCTAAATGTTGTTTTCCCTGCATCAAATGCAACAAGCATATGAGTCGGTTTTTCATCTTCAAGAATTTTCATTAACATCATTGTAAATCCATAAATTGCATTCGTATGGACACCTTTATCATTACTCAAAAGAGGCAATGCAAAGAAAGCTCTATAGGCAATACTATTCCCATCAATTAAAACCAATTTCTTCTTCAAAATAGATCCCCTTCCTATTACAAATCTCACTATCTTTTTATGTATAATTTTTATTTCATATTTTATCTTTTCAAGAAATTAATCGTTTCCTCATTTCCTTGCTCTTAACATTTTAACACGAACTATCCATAAAAGAAAAAGAGGTCGTCTTTGATTCAGGCATATTAAAAGTTTTTATTCACTTGAGATTAAAGTTGAATAATTATGACTTTTAAGAATGAATCGTAAGACTACCTCTGTAATTAATTTAAGTCGATTTCTCGCTCAAAAATTAGTTCAACACATGAACCTTCTATTGCTTGTTGATTGTTTACAACCTGATGAAGGCGCCAGCCACTTTTAGCATAGTTCCCAACTACATCATAATAATGACGATTTGATGATTTCGTGTTAACTTTTACAAATTCGTATTCGTACATCTGTATCCACCCTCCGATGTATGATTCAACACTCATAATTTCCCCAAAAATTATAAAAGTAATATGATCAAATAAAGAAAACTCGTCGATTGACAAGCCTTTTAGGTAGAGCCGTAGTAGCACTTATACTTTTTTTAAAAATTGGTGATTACTCGTTGCCAATTTATACGATCTTAAAGTGCAATAAAAAAGGTATCCACTAGTATGGACACCTTAAAGAAAAAATAAAACAATTTTAAATATAAAAAATCCCGGAAGTATAACTACTCCCGGTTTAAGATAACTCCTTGGATGAAGGGGTTTTCATCATAACTATACCAATTATTTATTAATTATTAATAAATACAATGTAAAATCAATGTAAATGTCACATCGAAATACTTTTATTTAATGTTACAATGAATGACGTCCCATGGCCTAGTTTACTTTCAACTTCGATTTTGCCTTTATGGGCTTCGACAAGATGCTTTACAATCGCTAGTCCTAGGCCTGTCCCTCCAGAGTTCCTACTTCTTGCTTTATCCACTCTGTAAAAACGTTCGAAAATACGAGATATTTCTTCTTTTCCAATTCCAACCCCTGTGTCATTGACCCTTAAAACAATATGATCATTTGTCTCGGAGGAAGTAATAAATACTTTTCCACCAGCTGGAGTATAGTGAATTGCGTTATCAACTAAATTAATAATAACTTGTTTTAATCTTAACGCATCAGCATATACAACTAACGGACTATTTAAGTATAATTTGAAGTCTATATTCTTCTCTTCTGCTTTTTGATTAAGCATTTGCTGTACATCTTCAATAACTTGTTTTGCTGATACTTCTGAAAGATCTAATTTAAAATTCTGTTGCTCAATTTTTGAAAGGTCTAATAAATCTTGAATAAGTGTCTGCATACGATCACTTTCCGTTAAAATAATCGATAAGAAGTTTTTACATAACTCATCATTTTCCATTGCTCCATCTAGTAGAGTTTCAGTAAAACCTTTAATAGATGTAATTGGCGTTTTAAGCTCGTGAGATACATTTGCAAAAAAATCTTTTCGAACTTGCTCTAATTTCTTTAATTCACTTATGTCATGGAAAACAAGAACGATTCCTTTCCACTCGTGATTGATCCCAATAATTGGTGCACCATATATTTCAAAATGTTTTCTTTCAATTGATAATGGCAGAATGATTTGCTTTCTAACTTTTATTTCTTTTAGAAAAATTTCTTCCACAATTTCAATGACTTCTTTATGTTTAAATGCGTCATAATAAAGCTCACCCAGTATACTTCTAGAGTCAATTTTGAATGTTTCTCGATATGTTTTATTAATTAGGTTTACATGTCCTCTACTATTAATTAAAACAACCCCGCTACCAATATTATGGATCAATGTGTTTAATCGATCTTGCTGCATTTCTTGTTGACTAGTCATTTCTTGTAGATTTTTTGCAAGTACATTCATTGCTTGACTTAACATTGTTGTCGATTCATTACTTTCTGCTAATGTTCTAGCTTTATAATTCCCTTTGGATAATTCAATTGCAACTTGTGTAATATCTTCAATTGGTTTTGAAAATTGATGCGAATATCGTATTAGTAAAATTATGATGGCAAATAAAACAAAACCTAATAATGAAAATAATAACATCGAAATACTTCGGTAAACTTCTTTGATTGACTTAGTTGAATAATCAACAATCAAAAATTGCTTATTACCGTGTTTATCGGTTATTTTCTTGCCGTAATATTTAGCAGCAGAATCTTTTTCGATAAATTTGGCTGCAGAATCTACTTTATCAAGTCGTTCTAGATAAGCTTTTAAATTCTTTGATGATATATTCAATTCCACATTCTCATTACTAGATTTAGCGATAAGATTATAATGATCATCAAATAAAATAATATCGATATTTAAATCCTTAGATATCTTTTTTAACGTTTGATTAGATATATTCTTTGTTAATGGTGTATTTGACTCCATTATCGAAGCAATTAAGTTCGTCTCTTTCTCAATTCTTTGATCATAGTTTGTCAGATAAAAGGATTTAAATATTTGCCCTAGTACGATTCCTAATATAACAAGAATAACGATTATTATTGCAGAGAATCCATAGAGCAATTTGCGATTTAGATTACTCATTTAATCTTGGTTCCTCTAATTTATATCCTAATCCACGAATTGTTTTTATATAAACTGGTTTTTTCGAATCTAGCTCAATTTTTTCTCTTAAATGGCTAATATGAACATCGACAATTCTGGTGTCCCCTGCAAAATCATAATTCCAAACGGCACTTAATAATTGATCTCGAGTTAATACTCTACCTTTATTTTTCGTTAAATATAATAATAACTCAAATTCCTTAGGTGTTAACTCCAGTTTTTCACCTTGGAAATATGCTTCATAGTATTCAGGTAGAATCTTTAAATCAGCAATTAGTAAAGTATCAGCGTCATCGTTTGATAGTACTGGTGTCTCAGTAATTTTAGATCTTCTTAAAATCGCTTTAACTCTAGCTACGACTTCTCTTGGGCTAAATGGTTTTGTCATGTAATCATCGGCACCAAGTTCAAGTCCTAACACTTTATCAAATTCATCATCTTTTGCTGTAACCATTAAAATAGGCGTCGTGTTTCTTTGAAGTCTTAATTCTTTACATACTTCCATACCATCTTTTTTTGGTAGCATTAGATCTAGAACAATTAATTCTGGTTTTTCCTCTACAGCCTTTTGTAAACCTTCTTCCCCATCAGTAGCTGTAACAACTTGAAAGCCTGCCTGTTCTAGGTTAAATTTGATTAAAGTTAAGATATGCTCTTCATCGTCAACTACAAGAATTTTATTGTTCATTTCATATTCCTCCAGGTCATTGTTAAACCCTCATCCATTTGTATCCTATTTTATTTATCTATATCTACTTTTTAATCATACTAAAAATTCGATCAGACGTAAAACGTAAAAAGCAGTGATGGAAAGTTCATACTAAGGTAAAACAACAAAAAAAGAATGTCAGTTGACATTCTTTAAATTAAAAATTTTCGTAAAGTAAAGCATTTGATCGGTTTACCGTTGGTGGAATTACAGTCATTTTCCCATTAGCAATTTCAGTTTGCGTTTTATTTAAAACGCTTACATTAATATATACTTCATTTAAATCTGAGTTAATTTCGACTACCTCAAAATGAATTGAAATTGTTTCATTGTGATATATATGTTGATTGAATTGAAGTTCTTTTTTAATAATATGACTTCCTGGGCCTGGTAAATGTTTGGTAACTGCTGCAGAGACTAACCCGCTTATAATAAAACTTGGAACAATCGGTTTATTATATTTTGTTTGCGAAGCATAGTTGTATTGAGTATATAATGGGTTTGTATCGCCTGTTAGAGCCAGGTATAAGTAAATATGTTTTTCATCAATATGTTCTGTTACAATTAACTTTTCACCAATTGAAATGTCTTCAAGTTTTCGTCCGATTTTTGCTTTTTTAGTTAACATATTAAACCCCCTGTTTATCTTAATATTTTAAAAATTCGATAAACAACAGCAAATTTCCTTCTTAATCGGCAAAATTTTTATAAAAACTTATAAAAAATTTTACTATTCGTCTATTCATATTTTCCCCCTTATGAAAGATAAAATTCTATCTTTCTCCCATTATAAGTAATTTAAATACTCTATAAACATACTGACTTTAAAATCCTTATAAAAATCATGTGGTTTGTTGCATAAAAAACTTGTACATACTTATATCGTGAAACATCATTTCGTATGTAAAAATTTTTGGTATAAATTAATAGATAAGATATTTAAATTAAAGTTTGGCTAAGTGAAAAGGAGAGATGGACATGTCCTATACAGTTGATTTTAAAAATGTGTCTACGGTTGGATTAGAGTCTTCCCCAGTAGTCGATGCACTTGCTGGTTTACGTGCTAATGAAGCTCGTTATTTTATGAACAAGTACAAACATGAATTTACGGTTGTACCAGCTAGTGAAAGTCAGGAGACACTTGATTATGTTAACCGAATTTTGAAAGAAGAACGTGATATCGTATTCGCAGCTAAACCTTTAGAAACTTCTCGTTTTCAAGTGGAAAATATTAAATTTACCTACGTCTTTTATGAGGATGGACTTTCGGTCAATGTTATGTATACAGTTGATGATCCTAAAAAACGTGCTGTTGGTTTTAAACTTTCTGACGGAATGGAAATTCCAGCGGAGTTAGTAGAGAAGTTTAAGTTTGCTAGGCAGAAATCTAAACTAGCTGGAACGATTCGTGGATCGTATTTTGTTATTAAAGGCGAATATTAAAATAGGTTAAAAATAAAGACCAACAAGGTAATTAGAAATTACCTTGTTGGTCTTCTTTTTAAGCTAAAACGTTCATAACATTTTTGACAGCTGCAACTGAACGATCTAACGCTGTTTTTTCTTCAGCAGTTAAATCTAATTCGATAATTTGTTCAATACCGTTTCCGCCAATAATTGTAGGAACTCCTAAGTAAATACCGCTGTACCCATATTCGCCTTCTAAATAAGCGATTGTAGGTAACACGCGACGTTGATCCTTAAGTATAGCTTCAACCATTTCTACTAGTGAGGCAGCAGGTGCATAATAAGCACTTCCGTTACCTAATAGATTAACGATTTCTCCGCCACCCTTACGAGTACGTTCAACAATAGCTTCTAAACGATCTTTTGGAATTAATTTTTCTAATGGAATTCCACCAGCATATGAATAACGCACTAATGGTACCATATCGTCTCCGTGACCACCTAAAACAAATCCAGAAATATCTTTAACGGATAAATTTAATTCTTGAGCTACAAACGTTCTAAAACGAGCTGTGTCAAGAACTCCAGATTGTCCTATAACGCGGTGTTTAGGAAAACCAGCTTCTTTGTATACTGTATAAGTCATTGCATCGACAGGGTTAGTTAATACAACGATTGTACAGTTAGGAGAGTATTTTACGATTTCACGAGTAACTGCTTTCATGATGTTTGAGTTAGTTGATACTAGGTCATCGCGGCTCATACCCGGTTTACGAGCGATACCTGCTGTGATGACGACTACATCTGAATCAGCTGTGTCAGCATAATCACTAGTACCAATAATGTTAGCATCAAATCCTTGAACTGGACTTGCTTCAAGCATATCTAAGGCTTTGCCCTTAGTAGGGTTCTCTAGTTGTGGAATATCAACTATTACTACATCCCCTAATTCCTTTTGTGCAAGCAAGAAAGCTGTTGTAGCACCAGTAAACCCAGCACCTACTACGGAAATTTTACGTCTACGAATTGACATACAAATACCTCCCTTTTGTTTACAAACACAATTTAATTATACAAGAACTGATTCCATATTTGAAATTAATTCGTTTGCAAATTCAGAACATTTCACTTCAGTAGCTCCATCCATTAGACGAGCAAAGTCATAAGTAACAACTTTTGAAGCGATTGTTTTTTCCATTGATTTAAGAATCATAGAAGCTGCTTCATTCCAACCCATATGTTCAAGCATTAATACTCCAGAAAGAATAACTGAAGATGGATTTACTTTATCTAGTCCAGCGTATTTAGGTGCTGTACCATGAGTAGCTTCAAAAATAGCATGTCCAGTTTCGTAGTTGATATTTGCTCCAGGAGCGATACCAATTCCACCAACTTGAGCAGCAAGTGCATCAGAAATATAGTCACCATTTAAGTTCATTGTAGCTACTACATCGAACTCACGTGGTCTAGTTAAAATTTGTTGTAAGAAGATATCAGCAATGCTGTCTTTTACTAGGATTTTGCCAGCTTTTTCAGCTTCATCCATTGCTTTGTTAGCAGCATCTTTACCGCTTGTTTCTACAATGCGATCATATTCTGCCCATGTAAATACTTTATCGCCGAATTCTTGCTCAGCAACTTCATAACCCCAGTTCTTAAATGCACCTTCAGTAAATTTCATGATATTACCTTTATGAACTAAAGTTAAAGATTTACGGTTTTCTTGAATTGCATAATTAATTGCTGCACGTACAAGACGTTTTGTACCTTCTTCAGAAATTGGTTTAATACCGATACCAGATGTTTCTGGGAAACGGATTTTATTAACACCCATCTCTTTTTGTAAGAATTCAATAACTTTTTGAACTGCTTCAGAACCTTTTTCATATTCGATACCAGCATAGATATCTTCAGTGTTTTCACGGAAAATTACCATATCTGTATCTTCTGGACGTTTAACTGGTGAAGGTACACCTTCAAAGTAACGTACAGGACGTAAGCACACAAATAAATCTAATTCTTGACGTAGAGCAACGTTTAAAGAACGAATACCACCACCAACTGGAGTTGTTAAAGGTCCTTTAATTGCGATCATGTACTCTTCAATTAAATTTAAAGTTTCTTGAGGTAACCATTCACCAGTAACATTAAATGCTTTTTCACCAGCAAGAACTTCTTTCCATTCAATTTTACGATTACCATTGTATGCTTTTTCAACAGCTGCATCTAAAACACGTGAAGATGCTGCCCAAATATCTGGGCCTGTACCGTCGCCTTCAATAAAAGGAATAATTGGATTGTTTGGCACGTTTAATTGGCCGTCTACTAATGTAATTTTTTCAGCTTGCATTACATGCTCCCCCTTGTATAAATAAATTAAATTCATTAAAATACATGCTTTTGAGAGGAAGATTCCTCTTCCTCTCTTTACTATACCACTATTATTCGAATATTAAATACTATTTTAAGTATTCAATTATTTCTTTATGCACGCTCTTCAATTGGAATGTAAGAGTTTTTCTCTGGTCCTGTGTAATCTGCACGCGGACGAATAATGCGATTATTTTCATATTGTTCTAAAATGTGTGCAGTCCAGCCAGACATACGGCTAATAGCAAAGATTGGAGTGAATAAATCATGTTCAATTCCTAAGCTGTGATAAACAGATGCAGAGTAGAAATCAACATTTGGTGGAATATTCTTTTGAGTTGTAACAAGTTCTTCAATTTTTTCAGACATTGTGTACCATTTTAACTCTCCAGTAATTGCGCCTAATTGACGAGACATTTCTTTTAAATGTTTCGCACGTGGGTCCCCACCACGATATACGCGATGTCCGAATCCCATAATTTTAGCTTTAGCATCCATTTTCTCTTGAATGTAAGATTCAACATTTTCAATCTCACCGATTTCAGCTAACATTTTCATAACGCTTTCATTTGCTCCGCCGTGTAATGGACCTTTTAAAGCTCCAATCGCAGCTGTAATACCTGAATAAATATCAGATAATGTAGCTACGCAAACGCGTGCAGTAAATGTTGAAGCATTTAATTCATGGTCAGCATGTAGTACTAAAGCCTTATTAATTGCTTCTTCAGCAATTGCATTAGGTTTATCACCTGTTAGCATGTATAAGAAGTTAGCTGAGAATGATAAATCTTTATTAGGAGCGACTGGTTCAAGCCCCTGACGAATTCGAGAAAACGCTGCCACAAATGTTGAAATTTTAGCTTGAAGTTGGATTGCTTTAAGATAATTAGAATCTGAGTCCATTGCTTCAGCATTTTTGTCATACAATGCAAGCATTGAAATAACTGTACGTAGTACAGTCATAGGATGTACATTTTTTAAATTAGTTGATTTTAAGTAAGTAATAACTTCTTCTGGTAATTCAGAATTATCTGCTAATTGAGAAGCAAGTTCTTTAAGTTGATCCTTATTTGGTAATTTGCGATGCCATAATAAATATACTACTTCTTCAAAACTTGCATATTCTGCTAATTCATCAATACCGATACCTACATACGTTAATGTATCATCAATAATAGAACTTATAGAAGTCGTAGCTGCTACAACACCCTCTAAACCACTTTTAACTGTCATATTCCCCTCTCTCCTTTACGCAAAAATTTCCCTAGTATTAATACATACATATACTGGTATAACTCTTTTGAATTACCGAGTATACATAGAAAGGAACCCTACTATCATTTATTATAAACAATAATCTGACTTTTGTGAATGAAAACAATTTACTAAAATATAATTATTATGCAATTACTTAATTAATTCTACAATCCAGATGAATAGATATGCGATTCCAGCTCCAATTAAAGGCCCTACTGCAACCCCTTTAAATACCGCTACAGACAGTACAGTACCTAGTACTAATGCTGCTGTTATTTGTGGACTAGTTGCTAATAATTGTACTCCACCTTTTGCCAAAAGAGCTACGGCGATACCAGAGAGTAGTGCGATCCAGGCAACAGGGGTTTTTAATGCATCAATCAAATTTTTAAAACCGATTTCACCGGTCGCGATTGGTACTAATACAGCAATTGTAATAATCGTTACGCCTAAATTAATACCTTTTGATTGCATATAAGGAAATACTCGAACTCCTAGAGGAGTATATTTTAGTACTAACAATACTATAATTGAAATAATTAAAGAGTTATTTTTAGCAATTGCACCAATTAATAATAAAGCTAAGAGAAAAACTGTCGATTCACTCATTTGTTAGTATCCCCTTAATGTATAATTTATTAATAAATACTATCAAACTTTACTATTATAAAAAAATAATTCTTGATAAAATAAGACAAGAGGACTCATTTCACTTTGGAAGGAGGTAAAAGTTTGAATAGAACTTTAGTTTTTCAAATCATTCGGTTTTTATTTGTAATCGCATGTACTATTTTAGGTCTTTACGTGGCACTATTCATCTCAAAACTTACATACCCATTCATCATTGCTTTAATCATCGCATACCTTTTAAATCCACTAGTAAATTTATTAAACGAAAAAGCAAGAATACCAAGAGGAATAGCAGCATTTTTATCAATTATTTTACTATTAGCTGTTCTAGCAGGATTATTTACATTACTAATTACGGAAATCATTTCAGGTTCAACCTATTTAATTCAAGTAGTTCCAGAAAGCTTTGAACGATTAATTTATTTCGTTGAAAATATTGTTACTGATAAGGTAATTCCTTTATATGACTTAATTATGAGTAAGTATAGTCAACTCGGTGCTGGTCAACAACAAACGATTCGCACAAATATACAATCGATTGGCGATTCTGCAATTAATCTAGGAAAAGAAGCATTAAACGGAATTATTGTAGGGATTAAATTAGTAATCGCTTTATTACCAAATACTGCTACTTTAATATTCGTTTCCTTATTAGCAACATTCTTTATTAGTAAAGATTGGTACAAAATAAAAAATTTATTCGCAAAATATACTCCAGATCGAATTCAACATTACAGCAAAACAATTTTTATTGATTTACGAAAAGCTTTATTTGGTTTTATTAAAGCACATATCACTCTTATTTCTATGACGACAGTGCTAGTCTTAATCGGATTATTGATATTAAGAATTCCTTTCGCAATCACTATAGCTATTCTAATCGGTTTCATCGACTTACTTCCTTACTTAGGAACTGGCTTAATTTTCGTACCTTGGATCTTATATACGTTTTTGTCTAGCGATTATAAATTAACGATTGGTCTCGCAATTTTATATGGTGTTGTAATTGTCCAACGTCAACTTGCAGAGCCAAAAGTTCTATCTTCAAATATTGGATTACAACCACTTCCTACTTTAATCTCGTTATTTGTTGGTTTTAAATTTTTTGGTTTACTAGGATTGATAGCCGGTCCAGTAACCTTAGTAATTTTATCAACCTTGTATCGAGCAAGAGTCTTCCATGAACTTTGGTATTATATTAGAGGTTCGAATTAAAACTGTTTCTATTATCAAGTCTTAAAAAAAAAAGCCCATGTGAACGAATAGTTCCATGGGCTTCTTATCGTTAAATCTATAATATTGATTAATAGACTGTAATCGTCTTAGGTGCACTACTCTTACCTTTCCCATCCTTTGAAGGGACAGTCAGCTTCGTTCCCTTTTTTTGTTTCTGGATTTTAACCTTAAAGTCTCCATTACTGTTTGACTTTGCACTATATGATCATGTCCCAATCTTTACTAAAAAAGATAAGGAATCATGTTGATCCCTATCTTTTGATTATGATTTACTACTTTTTTATAAATCCTGTCCAAACAACATTACCTTTTAGCTTTTTCATTACAAAATAAATAAGTTGTTGAACAAATTTGATTCTAATTGGTTTAATTAGCAACACGATTGCTAGTAAGTCGGTAATTGGTCCTGGAATAAAAAATAGGAGTCCAATTAGGAAAAATGATAATCCCTCTATCATGATTAAATCTGGCATTTTGCCTGCCTGGATCTGTTCTCCGGCTTGTTGTTTAACTGTAACCCAAACGGTTCTCATGATATATATACCAATCAAAAGCGTACCGATTAGCCAAAGAAATACTGATAAGGAACCAATTACTCTACCAAGTAATGTTAAACAGATTAAATCAATTAATGGGATTAACAATAGCCAACCAACAAGTTTTTTCATGATAGTTTCACCTCTTGCTTCGAATTAAAAATATCTCTTAATAATCTTATTCATGTCAAAAAATAAAGAGAAGGAAACTTTGTCCTTCTCTTTATTATATCTTAAAATATGCTTTTATGTCCTGTACTAACTATTCCTCTTGAAGCATCTACTGTAACAGCTTGACCGTTTACTAAGATGTTTGTTGCATTTTCAACTCCAACAATTACTGGAATTCCTAAGCTAACACCTACTACTGCAGCATGGCTAGTTAATCCACCTTCTTCAGTAATAATAGCTGCTGCTCTTTCAATCGCTGGCATCATGTCTCTATCTGTACTATTTGTTACAAGAATACTTCCTGGTGTAACTTTCGAAACAGCTTCTTCACCAGTTTTTGCGATGACAACTTTTCCTGCAGCAGTTTTTCGACCAATACCTTGACCTTGAGCGATCACGTCACCTACTACATGGATTTTCATCATATTTGTCATACCTGTTTCACCAATTGGTAATCCAGCAGTAATGATGACAGTATCACCATTTGACACGAATTTAGCGTCTTGAGCCGCTTCCATAGCATGTTGTAACATTTCATCAGTTGAGTTTGCTCTTTCTCTATATTCAGTTTGAACTCCCCAAACTAACGTTAAACGACGACAAATACGAATATCAGATGTAATAGCTAAAATAGGAGCTTTTGGACGATATTTTGAAATCATTTTCGCAGTATGTCCACTCTCCGTAGGAGCAATAATTGCAGCTACTTTTAAATTTAAAGCCGTTGCTGCAACCGATTGACCAATAGCATCTGTAATCGTTCCTTTATTTTCTCTTTGACGCTTTTTAAATAATTCTTCGTATTGTAAGCTTTTTTCAATTCGAAGTGCAATTGAGTTCATCATTGAAACAGATTCGATTGGATATGACCCTGCAGCTGTTTCTCCTGATAACATAATTGCATCAGTTCCATCAAGAATGGCATTTGCAACGTCACTTGCCTCTGCTCGAGTTGGTCGAGGATTACGTTGCATTGAATCTAACATTTGAGTAGCTGTAATTACTGGCTTACCTAAGTTATTACATTTTTTAATTAATAGTTTTTGAACGATTGGTACCTCTTCTGGTGGAATTTCTACACCCATATCACCACGTGCAACCATTAAACCATCTGAAACCTCAAGAATTTCATCGATATTATCGATCCCTTCTTGGTTTTCGATTTTCGGTATAATTTGAATATACTCAGCGCCATGTTTACCTAAAAGCTCACGAATTTCTAATACATCAGAAGCTTTACGAACGAAAGATGCAGCAATAAAATCAACCTTTTGTTCAATACCAAATTCGATATCGCTTATATCTTTTTCAGTAATACCAGGTAGATTTACACGTACATTTGGTACGTTTACACCCTTTTTATTTTTAACTAAACCGCTGTTTAACACTTTAGTACGAATTTCATTTCCTTCAATACCGATTACTTCTAATCCTATTAATCCATCATCGATAAGAATTCTAGAACCAACATGTACGTCATCAATTAAACCTTCGTAAGAAACTGCAAATTTTTCTGCTGTACCTACTACTGGTTCCGTAGTAATAATAACTTCATTTCCAGTTTTTAATTCTGCTTGGCCACCTTCAAAATCTAAAGTACGAATTTCTGGACCTTTTGTATCTAAAAGAATCGCTACAGTTCTACCAGTTTTTTTTGAAGCCTCGCGGATACTTGTAATTCTTGCAGCATGCTCTTCATGAGAACCATGTGAGAAGTTTAAACGTGCTACGTTCATTCCTGCATTAATTAACTCTACTAATTTTTCTACCGATTCACTAGCAGGACCGATCGTACAAACTATTTTTGTTTTACGCATTTTTTACCCTCCAAATTTATATAAAACTCTATACTATTACGAAATATATGAAATCGATTGCCCAATTAAATCTATCTAATTAAATTGAAAGTTCTTGAGATAATTGATACATATCTTGATCAAGTTCATGCTTTTTAGATAGTGCTTCGATAATGTCATGATCAACTAACTTATTATTTTGGATTCCAACACACCGTCCACCTTTGCCCTCCATAAGTAGTTCAACCGCTCTTGCCCCTAGACGACTTGCTAAAACTCGATCAGCAGCACTTGGTGAACCACCACGTTGAACATGTCCTAAAACTGTTACACGTGTGTCAAAGTGAGTTCGTTCTTGTATTACTTTACCAATTTCAATTGCACTACCGACGCCTTCTGCAACTACAATGATACTATGTTTTTTTCCACGCTCACTACCGCGGTTTAATTTACTAATAATATCATCCATATCATAATCACATTCAGGTATTAAAATCGTTTCTGCTCCATCAGCTAAACCTGCCCATAATGCAATGTCACCTGCATTACGACCCATAACTTCAATTACATATGTACGCTCATGTGATGTGGCAGTATCACGAATTTTATCAATCGCATCGATAACAGTGTTTAATGCTGTATCGAATCCAATTGTAAAGTCTGTACCTGGAATATCATTATCAATTGTACCTGGAACACCAACGCAAGGATAACCATGTTCAGTCAGCTTCTTTGCACCTTGATATGATCCATCTCCACCAATAACAACTAATCCTTCAATTCCAAACTTTTTAAGCTGCTCGATCCCTTTCATTTGCCCTTCTAATGTTTTAAATTCAGGACAACGTGCACTAAGTAGTTTTGTCCCACCACGATGAATAATATCACCAACAGAACCTAACTCTAGCTTCTCAATATTTCCATTAATAAGACCAGAATATCCTTGGTATACACCATAAACTTCTAGACCATGAAAAATCGCTTTCCTTACAACTGCACGTACAGCAGCGTTCATTCCTGGAGAGTCTCCCCCACTAGTTAATACGCCAATTCTTTTCATTATGTATTCACCTCAATGATTTTACCTTATGTCTTTATTCATTTTAATAAAGTACCATGTAATGCCTATTTAAACAATAGAAATAATGTGAACTTTTTCATAAACTTTTTTAATGAATGAAACACTTTTAAAAAGTATGACGATATCTTTATGCATATTGCTATTTTTTACTAATTTTATAAAAAAAATACAAAAAGAGCATGCTAACATATTGTTTCACACACTCTAGAAGTTAAACTAAATATTATTGGTTAAAAGAAATTTTCCCTAACTTTGCGTGTTTTTCATATCGTTGTTGAACTAGCTCTTCTTTATCCATAATTAACAGTGACTTTAATGTTTCGTATAAGTACTTGTCGATATATTTAGCCTGTTGTTCAACATCATTTTGTGCTCCACCTTTTACTTCAGGAATAATTTGGTCAACTACACCTAGTTCTAATAAGTCTGGAGCTGTAATTTTCATTGTTTCAGCTGCTCTACGTGCTTGTGAAGAATCTTTCCATAATAATGCTGCTGCACCTTCTGGTGAAATAACAGAGTAAGTTGAGTTTTCTAGCATCAGTAACTTATTACCAATTCCTAATGCTAACGCTCCACCACTACCACCTTCGCCAATTACGATACAAATAGTAGGTACTTTTAAGCCTGCCATTTCAAAAATATTTCGGGCAATTGCTTCACTTTGTCCACGCTCTTCAGCTGCCTTACCAGGATATGCACCTTTTGTATCGATAAACGCGATAATTGGTCTGTTAAATTTCTCTGCTTGTTTCATTAAACGAAGTGCTTTTCGGTACCCTTCTGGATGTGGCATACCGAAATTACGTCTAATATTTTCTTTTGTATCTTTACCACGTTGATGTCCAACGACAGTAACTGGTAATCCACGGTAAGATGCGATACCTGAAACAATTGCAGCATCGTCTCCAAATAATCGATCACCATGGCACTCAAAGAAATCTGTAAATAATCTATTAACATAATCTAAAGTAGTTGGTCGTTCTGGATGTCTAGCAACTTGTACACGATCCCAAACTCCCATGTTACCGTATATTTCATTTTCTAAGGTTTTTAAACGTTCTTCTAAACGTCTGATTTCTTCAGAAAAATCAACATCATGTTGACTCGTATAAACCTTAAGTTCGTCTATTTTCGTCTTTAGTTCATGAATCGGTTTTTCGAATTCTAACATAACCACTATTGCAAGACACCCCCTTGATGTAAGTTAAGGATTGTAAATAATTTTGAACGTAATTCTAATCGTGAAATAACTGCATCAAGCTGACCATGATTTAAAAGAAATTCTGCAGTTTGGAAGTCTTCAGGTAGTTCTTCACGGATTGTTTGCTCAATAATACGTCTACCAGCAAAACCAATTAAAGCACCAGGCTCAGCAAAGTTAAAATCGCCTAAAGATGCAAAACTAGCAGAAACTCCACCTGTAGTTGGATTTGTCATAATTGAAATTGCTAAATAACCTAGCTCGCTATGTTTTTTAAGCGCAGCACTAGTTTTTGCCATTTGCATTAAACTTAAAATACCTTCCTGCATACGAGCTCCGCCAGATGCAGTAAAAATAATAAATGGTGAACCGTCAGATGAAGCTCGCTCAACTGCACGAGTTATTTTCTCTCCGACAACAGATCCCATACTTCCCATTCGGAATCGTGCATCCATAACTGCAATTACAACAGGAATTCCGTCGATTTTTCCTTTTCCTGTAACAATCGCCTCGTTAAGCTCTGTTTTTTTACGATCCCCTTCAAGCTTCTCTATGTAATCAGGGAAGTGTAAAGGATTTGCAGAAACCATATTTTGATCAAACTCTTCAAAAGTATCTTCATCAATTAAGCTTTCAATTCTTTCGAATGCTGTCATTTGATGATGATATCCACAACTATTACAAACTTTTAGGTTTTTTATTAATTCTTTTGTAATACTAATTTTTTTACATTTAGGACATTTTGTCATAACACCGTCAGGTAAATCTTGTCTCATTACTTCTGAAGGTATAGATGCATATTTTTTCTTTTTGGAAAATAAGTCTTTTATTTGCAACCTAATTCCTCCTAACTTTTTTAGTACTAAATACTAATAGGATACTATAAATGTTATACACTTTTTGTTAACATTTGTCGATAAAATTCAGCTAAATTTCGTCATTTCAACCATTTAACAAACTTGAACTTTGTAGAAAATCCTTAAAAATTAATTTATACAATTTTTATGAAATTCCTTTAATTTCCAACAATCTCTGCGCTTTTTTACCACATCTAATTATTATATCAGATAAAAAAGGATAGTACTACATTACTTAATTTTAGTATTGTAATACTATCCCCATTAATATTGATATCTGGTAATAAAACTATTTAATTAAAGCTAGTTTTTTTGTTTTTTCTTCGATTTCTTTCGGGTCAACATTCAGTCTCGCAACCCCTGTTTCCATTGCAGCTTTTGCTACACTAGCAGCTACTTTTGGAGCCACTCGAGGATCAAATGGTGCTGGAATAATAAAATCTGGAGATAGATCAGATTCACTTACTAAGCTTGCAATTGCATTTACTGCAGCAATTTTCATCTCTTCATTAATATGTGTAGCACGTACATCTAATGCTCCACGGAAAATTCCTGGGAATGCAAGAACGTTATTTACTTGGTTAGGATAATCACTTCGACCAGTACCGATTACTAAAGCCCCTGCTTCTTTCGCATCTTCAGGCATAATTTCTGGATCAGGATTAGCCATTGCAAAAATAATAGGATTTTCATTCATTGAACGAACCATTTCTTGAGTTACTGCTCCTTTTACAGAAACCCCAATAAATACGTCCGCCCCTTCAAGAGCTTCTTTAAGACTACCTTGAATTTTATCTTTATTTGTATATTTTGCAACTTCATTTTTTACGCTATTCATACCATTTGGACGACCTTCGTAAATCGCACCTTTTGTATCACACATAATAATTTGGCGAACACCAAAACGATACAATAATTTTAATATAGCAATACCTGCAGCTCCTGCACCATTAAGGACCACTTTAATATCAGCCATATTTTTATTCACTATTTTTAAAGCATTTACTAAACCTGCAAGCGTAACGATAGCCGTTCCATGTTGATCATCATGGAATATTGGAATATTTGTTTCACGCTTTAAGCGTTCTTCAATAATAAAGCAGTTTGGAGCTGCAATATCCTCTAAATTTATTCCACCAAATGTAGGTTCTAATAATTTTACTGTTTGAATGATTTGCTCTACATCTTGCGTATTTAAGCAGATTGGAAATGCATCAACACCAGCAAAGCTTTTAAATAACGCAGCTTTACCTTCCATTACAGGTAATGCAGCTTCTGGTCCAATATTACCTAGTCCAAGAACGGCAGATCCATCCGAAACTACACCAACCATATTACCTTTCATTGTGTATTCATACACTCTGCTTTTTTCTTCGTAAATTTCTTTACACGGCTCGGCAACACCTGGTGAGTACGCTAAACTTAGTTCTTTAGCATTTGTAACTGGCACCTTAGAAACTGTTTCTAATTTACCTTGATGTACTCTATGCATATGTAATGCTTCTTCACTTAATAATGACAAACTATTCACTCTCCCTAATGTTGACGAGTTGACTTTTCAACTGTATATTTCTTAGTGATTTTCTCTTTAAAAGGTAAAATTTTCTTTTTGTATGATATCACATGTATGTTAATAATAAATAGTTTAGAGAAGAATGTCTATTTCTTTAATACAACATTTGCATCCCCGACAATATTTCTTAACATCGAAAGACAATTCACAGAAGGATTCACATAATAGTGTTCAGATAATTGAACAGCTTTTTTATCTTCTTCATAGTAAAGCACAACTTTCGCATGCCCTTTAAACTTAGAGATTGTTTGCTGTATTGTGTAGGAAATATTTTTATTAGTATGTCCCGTTATTTTAATAAATAAAGTATACTTCTTTTGGTCGTTTATTTCTTCCATTTCTTCGATTGTATGGACTTCATTTATTATTAATTGTTTTCTTTCATCCCGTTCATCAACTTTTGCTTTAACTACAACTACTTCTTTTTCTTTTAATTTATGACGGTATTTTTCAAAAGTAGTTGGAAATACAACAGCATCAATTGATGAACTTAAATCTTCAACTTGTAAAAAAGCCATATGCTGTTGTTTTTTTGTTTTTGTAATCCTTAAATCCTTAATATAGACGAACAGCAGATGCTCTGTATCTTTCTTCATCATAATTGATGAAATAGTCCCGGCATCACTATCATTAAGCAACTTCTCGTATTGACTAATCGGATGACCTGATAAATAAGTACCTAAAGCCTGTTTTTCAAGTTCAAGCTTAATTGAAACTTTCATTGGCTCCACTTTAATAATCTCCGGTTTAGGCACAAAATCTTCATCAAGAAATAAATCAAATTGATCTTCATTTTCAGGTCTTACTATATCCACGTAATCAAAAATCATATCTATATTTGCTAACAGTGTTGCACGGTCGAGCTCAAACTCATCAAAGCATCCCGAAAAAATTAAATTTTCTATACTTTTTCGGTTTAATGCTTTTGGTGAAATTTTAATGCACACTTCAAAAAAATCTTTATATGGTCGCTTTTGTAGAATTTCTCTTACAGTTGCCATTCCTATATTTTTTATAGCTAATAAACTATATCGAATTCCATTTCCTTCAACTACAAATGCATATTGACTTTTATTGATTGAAGGTGGATAGATTGGGATCCCTTTCAATTTTGCTTCACCAATATAATTCGATACTTTCTCTTCACTTCCTATAAAACTCGATAAAAGTGCTGCATAAAATTCTAGAGGAAAATTCGCCTTTAAATATGCAAGTTGATATGCAATCATACTATACGCTACAGCATGACTCCGATTAAATCCATAGTTAGCAAATTGGACAATTAAATCGTATACTTCATTTGCAACTTGTTCATCATAACCTTTAGCTATTGCACCTTCTACAAAATGAATTCTTTCTTCATCTAAAACTTCCTTCTTCTTTTTACTTACAGCTCTTCGAAGTAAGTCTGCTTCACTTAAAGTAAACCCTGAAAGAGTTGAAGCAATTTGCATGATTTGCTCTTGATATATGATTACGCCATATGTTGGTTTTAATATTTTTTCTAAAACTGGATGAGGATACGTAACCTTCTCTAATCCATGTTTATATTGAATAAATCTAGGGATTTGCTCCATTGGACCTGGACGATATAACGCGTTTACAGCCACTATATCTTCAAACTGATTAGGCTGTAATTGCTGTAGTACTCTTCTCATCCCTGATGATTCTAGCTGAAATACGCCTGAGGTATCTCCTTTACTAAGAATTTCAAATGTTTTTAAATCTTGTAACGGAATTTCTTCCAAATTAATTACTTCACCTTTTGCTTCATAAATTAATCGACAGACCTCTTCCAATAAACTTAAGTTACGTAGGCCAAGGAAGTCCATCTTTACTAATCCAAGTTCTTCAAGGATTTCTGCAGGATATTGTGTTAAAAAAACTCCATGATTCCCCGCTTGTAATGGGACAACATTTGTTAAAGGAAGTTCAGAAATAATAACACCTGCTGCATGGATGCTTGTATGACGAGGTAATCCTTCAACTTGGCAAGCTACCTCAAATATCCTTTTATGAATACCAGAATGTTCAACATGACTTTTAAATGCCTTTGATTGCTCATAGACATCTTTTAATCCTAGCGATGATGATGGAATTAGCTTCGAAAACCGATCTATTTCAGTTGGCGTAAGCCCCATTACCCTGGCAATATCTCGAATGGCCGCTTTTGCTCCTAATGTTCCAAATGTAATAATTTGTGCAACATGCACATCACCATATTTTGAAGCTACATAATCAATCATTTCATCTCGTCGATGATCTGGAAAGTCAATATCAATATCTGGCATTGTAATTCTTTCTTCATTTAAAAATCGTTCAAATAGTAAATTATAATGTATTGGGTCTACATTCGTAATTTTTAATACATAAGCCACTAAAGATCCCGCGGCGGAACCACGTCCTGGTCCAACAAATATCCCTTGTTCAAGTGCATATTTAATAAAGTCCCAAACAATGAGGAAATAATCATTAAACCCCATCTTATTGATTGTATTTAACTCAAATTCTAATCTTTGTTTAAGTTCATCATTTATTTCCCCGTACCGCTCAATCATGCCATTTTCACAAACCATTTTTAAGTATTCCACTGTTGAATATTCATCAGGTACTGGATACTTAGGCAATAACGGCTGATGAAACGGAATCGTTACATTACATATATCTGAAATATGTATAGTGTTTTGAAATGCTTCTTCTTCATCAGAAAACAACTTCAATAATTCGGCTTTTGATTTATAATAATATTCGTTCGAATGTAATCTTGGTCTTGATTCGTCCGATAACTTAGTACCATTTTTAACTGAAAATAAAGCATCTTGAATAAGTGCATCCTCTTTTTCAATATATCGAACATCATTTGTAACAACTAAACTGATGTTTGTTTCTTTTTGTACTTGTTTAATTAATGGATATAGCGAACGATTTTCAGGTAAACCGTGATCTTGAATACTGACAAAAAAGTGATCGAAAATTGATTGATACTCTTTTACATGAACAATAGCTCTTTCGATTTCTCCATTCAATAGTAAGTTTTCAATTTCTCCCTCAATTCCTGGTGTAATAGCAATCACGCCGTTACTATATGCCGATAACCACTTTTTAGGAATTCCTTCTGGTGATTTTGTCCCTATTATACTTGTAAGTTTTAAAAGGTTTTGATAACCATTCAAATCTTTCGCTAGTAAAATCATCGGAAAAGACTGATGTTCATCCATTAAAATTGAGATTTTCACCCCAATAATTGGCTTAATCCCTGCTTTTTTACACGCATGATAAAAAGGAATTACCCCGTACATGACATTTTCATCTGCAATAGCAAGCGCAGGATGTCCTTCTCTAACAGCAGCATTAATTAATTCATCTATTTTACATGCGCTTTGCAATAAACTATAAGAACTTTGAACTTGCAAATGAACAAAACTCATCTACATTCCTCCTTACCATCATTTCAATATAATCTATTCTATCACAAAATACGAACTTACATTCTATTTTTGTTCGTGGAAAATAAAACAAATCTTTTATTTTAAACTTACTTTTAATACTCATCATACACATAACACTTTGTCCATATATATTAATTGAGGGAGTGAGGACAATTGGAGCTTAAGTTGCCATTTATACCAGCATTAATTTCAATGTATTTTATTTCATTAGGAATCATAATAGGTGGATCGATCATTGGTTCAATCGGTTACTACATCATTGGACAGCCACCACTTAGCAGCATGTATGATTTATCAATGAAGTTACGAATTTGGGCAATTGTTGGGGCGATTGGCGGAACATTTGATACATTCTATAGTTTTGAAAAAGGATTATTTGAAGGAGAAACTATCGAATTTATTAAGCAAATTTTCATGATTATAGCCGCCATGGGAGGAACTCATACCGGTACAATCATTATCCAATGGTTTACAGGAGAACATGTTTAATGAAAGCTCCTCCAGAACAACTCTCCCACGCTTGGGCAAAATTTTTTGTAGGCATATTTTTCGGGTTTATCATTAGTTGGCTTGTCTTTATTTATTTTTATGGTGTGACTGAAGAAGAACAAGTAAAACAAATATCTGAATTGAAAATGCTCAATAAACAATATTTAAGAGATAAAAATATATTTATTGAAAATATGGAGCGTATGAACAAGGAAAAGAAACGAAATTTAACAGTTCAAGATATCAAAGTGACAATTTTAAATTATAAACAATACAATTTAAATGCCTTTACTAATAATCAACTAATTACTGATGTAAAGGATGACCTAAGTAATTTACTGACTCAAGATATAAAAAGCGTTTCTCAAAATCGGGAATTATTAAGACGTGCAATCGAAAACAAAGTTTATATTAAAGATGATCGACGATTTAAACTTGAAATAGATACAATCTACTTTGATACCGTATTAGAAATCACATTAAAAATAAAAAGCACAAAATAAATGAGAGGCTAGTATTTGAATAGCCTCTCAAATTTATTTTTTAAGCTTTATTTTTCTTCCCTACAAACCTTTTTTAATTCTTCCACTACTTTTTCTGCTTCTTCCCATGAGAAGACTTTCGCTCCAGATGCAAGCGGATGTCCACCTCCGTTAAACATAGCAGCTACTCCATTTATAACTGGTCCTTTTGAACGTAGACGTACTCGAATTAAATCATCTTCTTCTAAAAAGATAACCCAAGCTTTTACCCCTTTTATATGTCCAAGTGAACTTACAGCCAATGAAGCTTGTTCAGAGTTTACATTGTATTCATCCATTAGAGCCTTTGTCATGTTTATATGACCGACTCCTTCCTCTGTAAGTTTAAAATTTTGAAGAACATATCCATTTAAATGAGCCATCTCAATTGATGTTTCATACA
Organism: Bacillus sp. AFS001701; assembly: GCF_002559405.1. Taxonomy (GTDB): domain Bacteria; phylum Bacillota; class Bacilli; order Bacillales; family Bacillaceae_G; genus Gottfriedia. The sequence goes on from NZ_NTZO01000099.1 coordinate 48,763, forward strand.
TATTGTCATATATTTCATTAATAGAAAAATCCTTTTTTATCAAATTACTAGCTGCATGAAAAGTTCTTTCTGTTGTACTTGGAAATAAGAATCTTCCTGTATCTCCAATAATCCCCGCATAAATTAGTCTCGCAGCTTTGTCAGTTACCACTAATTGTTCGTTACTACTCTCTGCCAGTTCAAACATTAACTCACTTGTTGAACTTGCAGTAGTATCTACATGCATAATGTCACCGTATGGATCTACATTCGGATGATGGTCAATTTTAATCAGTTTCTTTCCAGTTGAATATCTAGCATCATCTACTCGTTCAGTATTTGCAGTGTCACAAACAATGACAAGTGCTTCCTTATATTCTTCATCTTCAATTTGATCCATTTTATATAAATACTCTAGAGATTGTGGCAAATGTCCTACTACATATACTTTTTTTGCAGGATAACTTGCTTTAATCATCTCTGCTAAACCGCACTGTGAACCAATTGCATCTGGATCTGGGCGAACATGTCGATGAATTATTATCGTATCAAACATATGTATATCTTTTAAAATTTGTTCTTTCAACATTAAACTCTCCTTTATATGAAAACTTTTGAAATATAGTTTCTATGACTGTAAAATAGAATTATGTATTAGTCATTGAAAGGTGGAAGCTAAGTGAATAGCATTGCAACAATCGTAATTATATCTTTTCTATTCTTCTTATTTTACGTTACCAAATTTTTCTTTACAAGCGAACTATTAACAAAAAAAATTGCAGGATCACGTGCAAGATTAACTTTTGGATTATTCTTATTGCTTTACGGTATAAATCAAATGGTAGCAAAGCTTGAATTAATAACAATTTGTGTCGGTATTCTTTTCATTCTATTTGGTGCAGCAAATCTATATCGTGGATACTTACAAAATAAGCATTATAAAGCAATTGAAAATAAACAAACTGTTTAATCTTATAGTAATCTAGAAAGTGAGAAAACTTACATGATGACTGAAGAACTATTTTCATCAAAATTTGATGAACTAGTAGAATTATCACATTCTAGTATTAAACTTCAAAAACTACTTACTTTTGCAGAAGAATTAGAGAATCAAGAGGAATGGGGATATCTATATTACGTTAATATGGAATTAGCAGAAACTGCTTTTTCTATTGGTGAAATAGACTTATTTATTGATACCTTTTTGTGGTGTGTAGATTTATATGATCAAAACGAAGAACGTATCGAGCAAGAGCAGATCCTATGGCTGTACAAGTGGTTGTTAGAAATAATACCTCAGTCCCTCAGATTCTCGTTAGAAGAAATTCACCATTATTTCGAGGATTTTAAGAATCGTTTAGTAATTGCTAACTATTCTTTAAGACCTTATTTTCAAGCTCTATTTATAATGAACTTATATTTAAATCAAATTGATTACGCAAAACAAAACTATCAACTATATAAAAAATCTCCAAGGGATCATTTAAGTAATTGTGAAAAGTGTGAAATGTATGGTGAAATGATTTATTTACTAAAAACTGATCATCTTCAAGAAGCGTTAAATTTACAAAATAAAATAATGAATAGCTCAGTTGATTGTGACGAAGCGGTTCACAAATCATACTCAAAATTACTGCTTCCTTTATTGGAACAAAGCAAAATAGATGAAGCATTAATTATTCAACAAAAAGCTTATTTTGTAACATACAATCGCACAAAATACATTCCTGAACTAAGTGAACAAATGATTTTTTTAACTTTTTGTGATTCTGACAGAGCAATTGAATTGTTTTATAAACATGTTGATCTATGTGATAATCTTTCGAATCTATCATATAAATTTGAGTTTTGGCTAGCAGCATTATTTATGGCGAAAAAATTGAAAATAAATGAAGATGAATTTATTTATGACTTAGAGAAATTAGAGAAAATTGTATATGACTTAGCAAAAG
>NZ_NTZO01000009.1 GCF_002559405.1 Bacillus sp. AFS001701
ATGGTTTCTATACTTAATCACCAAGTGCGATGATGAATAAATTTTGTTCGATTGCTTCTAAACAAAGCTCTTTTAACTCACTTGCAAATTTCCTTATTTCTTTTTCCATTCTGTCATATTCTGCTTGGTAATTACTTAACAAATAATCAGAAATACTGAGTAATTCTTTTATTTCTTTTTCTGAAAATAGCTTATCACTGTATTGATCTAAATCAAGTAATAAACGTAAGCTTGCATTATTCCTTTCCTTACCACGAAGATGAAAGTGAATATTTTCAGAAAACTTCACATTTCTATCTATATCTAACCAGTCTCTTCTTCTTTTGCCTTTAGCTAAGGTAAAATCAATACCTACCATTTTGTACACCATCCCAAAAATTAAAACTATTTGAATTAACATAGAAATTCATATTAATAAGTATATCATTTCCTTATTGAACTAAACTGCCATTATGTTGAATAAGAAAAAGCGATCTTCTATTGAAGTATCGCATGCGATAGTTACATAAGAAAAAGCTTTTTTTAAATTGATTTATACAAAATTTAAAGAAACAACATTAATCCCAAAAATTAAACATTACATCCCCAATTGTTATTGGGTTCCAGTATTCAACCTGTTTTTTAATTGTGTGTATATTTCTTAATTCCTCATGATCTTCAAGAGAAAATTGTTTGATTAGGTCACTTACTTTCATAACTGTATAACCAGTAAACTCTATTGCCAGTTCTTCAAAGTCGATAAAATCCAATGGAAATGAGTTTCCAAATTCACCGAATTCATCAGCAAGACTAAATGCAACAAATGGATGTGCTCTATTTATTACTGCATAAACAGGTTTTGGTAGAAAGAAAAACTTTACTGCATAATAATTTTTATAATCTGTTTCTAAGTCACTTAATATCTCATACTTTATATGTTTTAATGAAGCGACTTCTTTACATTTAGCATAAAATTTTGATTTATCAATTGAGGGTGGAACTGGATCCTCTCCAGGCATGTAATATCCCCCTGTTACTCCATACGGTAAATTCATTTTGGTCATATTGAGCTCCTATATCAGACTGTACTTTAAATAAAATAAATTCTCTATAATTATACCAATTAATTAGACCTGAAATGATACACCTTAGTGAAAATATTCATTATTCCTTATGTAACTAATCTGCCCTTTAGCTCAATAAAAAAATCGACTAAACAGTCGATCGTGTTGTTCAACTAATGCACTGCGTTAGTTCAATAAAATGACTTAACTAATGCTAATACACAGCAAATGCTTAACATAATAGAGCCATACATATAATATTTCCTTTTATTTTTCATTGACTGAATTACATTGATAATAGTAGAAAAAAGAAGTACAAATAATACCCATTTTGGATATAAAATAGAATTATTTGAATTTATAAATATAAGTAATATCGATACAAAAAGAACAAATGAAACAACGAAGAAGACTTTTCCTTCATTTCCTTTTTTAATCTTCAATATCCTCTCTCCTTGAACCCAATTCATGCCTTACATTCTTTCAAAAAAGTTATATGTTAATTATACGCTTACAATCTACTACTATAATTTGGGGTAATAGTGCCTTTTTACATAGAATTTCATATAAACCTTAAATAAAGAAAGCTGTATTTGCGACTCATGAACTATTCAACATAAGCATGCGTTAGTTATATAAGAATCCTTGTATTGAAGCAATGAACGCAAACAAAGAAACTATGAAATAAATATAACCAGATTTTTTTTGTTTTTGTTGAAATTCAGTTATACTTGCCAACAAGAACATTGCTCCTAAGAAAAATTGCATATAAGGGATTAATCCTGATTTATGAGTTATTAAGCCATATATAGACAAAATTCCGACAACCGATGCAAATGTTAATCTTAAAATTCTTAACATTCGAAGTTCCTCCTCACTATTTACTCAGTAATAAATTCCAACTCTCGCATTGCGTTAGTTCAATATATAATTTGTTTTAGTAATCTAGATGATTAATCACCAATAGGGCGATTGAAATAAGTGCTATTAATATCCAAATGACTCTGGTTAGCTTTTTATTTTGTCGGACACCTTTCTTATCTAATATAAAATAACCACACAGTAACAAACCAAATAAAATATTAATTACCCAACGCACTACAATTCCTCCATTTTTATAATTCCTTAATTAATTATACACTTCATACGAATTAGATAATTTGGGGGAATTTAACCTTTTTTACATAGAATTTCACTTCATCCTTATGCAACTAAACTGCCATTTAGCTCAATAAAAAAAAATCGACCTTTCAGCCGATCGTGTTGTTCAACATACGCATGGGTTAGTTGAACAATTGGTCATAAAAGTACCATAGTAAAAAAACTGCTACAACTAATAAAAGTACTCCAAATAAAAGTGTAATAATTTTAAATAAAACTATATGATATCGTTTCGGTAACCATTTTTCTGAAATCAATAATAAACCTGCTATAAAAAATTCAAAAAATGGATCTGTATCCCAGCCTGAAAACTCTCCACGTTCAAATTTTTTAATACCATCAAATAATGTATTTCCAGCTGCAAATAACATACCTATTGAAAATAGTAAAACCAATGAAAATATTAAAAAATTCATATTGGAATCCCCTAAAAAATATTATAAGCTAATTATACTTAACATATCGTTTTTTGTAATTTGGGGGATTTTTGCCATTTTTACATAGAATTTTAGATAATCCTTATTCAACTCAGCTGCCATTTAGTCCAATAAAAAAGCCACCTGAATTGGCAGCTGGTATTCAATCATACATGCGTTAGTTCAATTAAGTTAATTTTGTATAGACAATATACCCCATAAAAATTGCAAGTGCTATTTGCAGTACTCCTAAGTATTTCATTATTCTATAATCATCTAGTAAATTATAAATTCCACTTAAAATTAACATACTCATAGCTAGTATTTGAGAAATCGCTATACTACTATCTGATAAATCATTCCAGCTATATGTGATGTAACTTAACAATGCAATTCCAATTAAAATAATTAAAATCAAAATAGCAAGTTTTTTCATTAGACGCCCTTCCAATCGCCATGTTTATAAGTAAAGATATATGCTTTTCTTGTAACCTGTTTTGAAGAATCTTTTGGTATGACAACAAAAGTATATCTCCGTTCTTCAATACCTGTCATATTCTCTTCACTCCATTCACCTTTTCCACTTGTTGTCTCACATTCTTCAATTTCTCCATCAAGTCCAGTGTCCTTTTTAAATTGTTTCAAAGAACGGTTCCCTAATTCTTTTGTTGTTTGTTCGTTAAAATACATCTGTTTCTCAATAGGTTTATATAATATCTCCACGCCAACAATAACCCCAATGAATCCCACCAACGTCAAAACAAAGGCAATCTTAGCTCCCTTTTTAGAGATTTTATTCAATTTTAAAAGGATGAAAAAATACAAAGCATAAGGCGAGCAAAATAAGAGAATAGGAATGCCAAATGTAAAAATGGCTACAAGCAAATAACCATTAAACAGATCCAATGTCTTTAATATGTCGTATTGAAAAGCTGCAATAACAGTTAGAATAAATGGTAAAGAATAAAATATGATTCCTTTAACTATTTTCATTTAAAACACTCCTGTAATAATCCTTCTTTAAATTAAATCGTAATATTAAGAAATCCCCCTCATTTCACAATATAACCTTAGTTAATTATACAGTTCATATTGACTTCTGTAATTTGGGGGAATATGCCTTTTTTCATTGAATTTTAGAATTTCCTTATGCAACTAAACTGCCATTTAGTGGAACAAGAAAATCAATAAAAACAAAAAAATGCTTATTAAAAAATAAGCATTTTCTTCATTAAGCCCTAAGAACTCCTTGTAATTAAGGCTTCTTTTTATCTTCTGGAACACTGATAGCTGATTCCTTTACAACTCCATTTTCAATCCTCAAAGCAATTGTACCTAACCATCTATCTATATTCGGCTTCGTCTCTGTACCTTCCAACTTACAAGAAAAAAATCTAACATGCACAGATTCCTTAGTATCCTTAGTGATCACAGGACATGCGAGCATATTTCCAAGTTTCTTTAATGCATCGTCTTTCTTCATGCCAACTATTTCTTTCTTGATGAACGATTCGTAGTAGTTTTTTAGTGGGAACATATAAATCACCTAAATAAGTTAAATTAAAATTAATATAACACAAAAAGCACATAAGTATAGTTTGGGATAACTTAATAATAATCAACAGATATTTTATCTAATTTGGAACATATTTAGTGTTACTAGTCAACATCCTCAATCATATAAGCTCTTAATTGGAGGACTTTTTATTACCAAAATACCACACTAGAAAAAGTATCAGTGCTGGAATTAAAAATACCATAGATAAGTAGATATAAGGAAATAAATCTATTTTTGAAGGTTTTTGATTATGTGTTTCTTTTGAATCTTTTTTATTTACTACATCTTTCTTTGGCAAGCCGTCATTATAGCCTTCTAAATACGCTTCCTTCTCTTTACCAGAAAAATGACTAGAATAGTTTCCGTTATTCTCTCGAGCATCGCGAAACCCCATGCTGTTTATATCTTGTAATGTTCTCACTTTCGGTTTAATCTGTTCTTCAGGTTCCTCTGATATATCGGGTTCTTCTTGGGTTTGCATTGTTGCCAAACATTTTGCATCTCCATCAATTTCCCCTTGATCAAACCCATCATTATATCCATTTTCGTATGATTTACTACCTTCATAGTAACCTGTAAAATCTTCCTCACAATTTGAAGCATGTTTAAATGCAAAATTATAACCTGCATCATATCCTTTGTTATAATCATCTTTAGAATTATTATTGCTGTTGCTATTTCCATTATGGTAGTGGTATTCTCCATATTTAAGCCCATATTTTTCGCAATTTGTCCAACAATGATGGCCTCCATTTGCATCTAATCCACCTGGAGATGCATATACAACATTAGGTATAATTAATATAAAAAATAATAGAATAAGCAATCTATACAATTTCAGAACCCCCTAAAAAAATTCCCTCCAAACAGGAGGGAGAGTATTTTTTATTTAATAACGATATAAGCACTTGATACTTTAATGTATTGACCAGCTTTAACAGTAATGTATTTTTCACCTTCAAAATTATCATTAGTTACAATATCCTCTAAACCATGATAACTTGATTTTGATACTTCTACATAAGCCATACCATCTGCCACTACTTTATATTCTCCTGGCTGGATGTGTAAACCTACTTTATAAGTACCTTCACCTAATTTACCATTCTTAGGCTCTAATTTAGGAGCTTTAGCTATTGGGTAAGCTTTGGCATCTTTAAACTCGAAATACTGGCCAGCTTTTACACTTACGATTGCATCTGTAGTAAAGTTATCATTCGATACGATACTTTCTAAAGTACCAGAGCTATCTTTAGAAACTTGGAAATATCCAGTTCCATTTGAAATAAGAACATATTCTCCTGGTTGGATGTCGTTTCCTACTTTATACATTCCAGATTTGATTGAGTTATCAACTTTCTTAACTTTCTTTGGTGCAGCTGCTTTAGGTGTTTCTTTCTTAGGTTGCTCTTTTTTAACTGTTTCTTTCTTTACTTCCTCTTTCGGTTTTGTTGAAGCAGTATCTGTATCGTTAAACGAATTAACAAATCCTATAAATAATATTACTGCGATCAACCAAACCCACCATTTTTTATAAAAAGGTTTTTTTATTTTCTCTTTCATATTCCAGTCCCCATTTCCTAATCTAGTTTTAATACTAGTTAAACTATATTCTTTATAAAGTACAAAATTACCTCTAAAAGTAGTAAAATCTACCAAAACAAGGTGGACTAAGTTTTCGAAATCTAAATTGTACTGGCAATTTTTCACCTATATAGGAATACATTGAAACATACGGAGATGTTTCAAGGCATGTCCAATAAAAGAAAAGAGGACCTACTTAGCAGTAGGTCCTTTTATTCGTCTAAGCTCCATATATCTTCTACTTTTAAATCTAGTGCTTTTGCTATTTTCATCGCAACCTTAAGAGTGGGGGAGTGATCTTCTTTGGCAACTATTAAACTTAAAGTACTATTATTTATTCCTACCAGCTCAGAAAACTCTGTTTGTTTAATTTTCCTTTCTGCAAATATTACTTTTAGTCTATTCTTCATAAATTCACCTCTAATTACATATTTTTCAAATCTTTTTGAATCCCTTCAAATTTTTTTAAATGGTACTTGCAAGTTTTGAACACTTTGGAAATATCCTTTATTAAACAATTGCTAATCATTTGATAATCAATTGCTAAACAGATAATCATTTGATGAGCATTTGCTAATCATTTGGAGGTGTTTCTGATGTTGCTTGGAATTGATGCAGGAAATAATGAGGTGAAAGTGGCAACAGAAAAAGGAGTATTTTCTTTTAACAGTTGTATAGGTGATGCTAGAGAGCGAAGAATCGTAACAGCATACGAGGATGAAATGGTTTTACACTATGACAATGAAACATATTGGGTAGGAGAATTAGCTGAGAAAGAATCAAACTTTCCTCGTAGATCAATGGGAGCAACTAAAGTAAATGCAGATGTAAAATTAAGAATCCTTACAGCGATCCATCGTTACAGTGATGATAAACATAATACAGTAGTTGTAGGTCAGCCAATCGAAATGCACTTGCCAACAGAAAAAGAAAAATTAAAAAGGATGCTGATAGGACAATACAGAGTAGTTTTAAATGGAGTAGAAAAAGAATTTTACATTGATGATGTAGCAGTAGCTGTAGAAGGGGCCTCAAGTTTCTTTGGGTGGTTTGTTGAAAGCTCCAGTTTTAGAATTATTGATTGTGGCTCTGGTACGGTTAATGTAGCTTCTATTATTGATTGGGAACAAAACGATAAGCAGAGTTTCACTTTAACATTTGGCGCAAATTCAACTAGAGCGAACGATTTGACAGCATTAGCTAGAGGAATTGTTTCAGAGTCTACAAAACATTTTCATGAAGACGATTACGTTCTGTTAGTAGGTGGTGCAGCTAATAAAATCTATCCAGTCATAAAGCAGTCATACCCCAATACGAAAATAGGGCAGCCAGTTCATAAAAGAAATAATGAGTATACTTTAGTACATCCCAAGTACGCAAACGCTATAGGTTTCTTCAATTTAGCAAAAGAGATATATAACAATGGCTAGGGTTATGAAGGGTGTCTCTTTTAACACTGATGATGAATTCGATAAGAAGTTATTAAATTACATTGAAAAAAGAGGTATGTTTTCTAAAGTAATCAAAAGATTAATCGAAAAAGAAATGAATGGAGTAATTAACTCAAAAGTAAATGTTGTAACTGCACAAATTGAGCAAAAAGAAATAGACCTTCCTAAACAGGTTGAGTTACCTGTAAAGAAAGGTCCTAGCGCATCTAAATTTATTTAATATCCTAAAAAATCTCCTATCGCTTTTAAAACCGCCATAGCAGAGCCTCCAATAACCATTCCCAATCCTAACTTAGTTAATATAGCCACAGTTATCACTCCTTTAACTTTATTATTTACTGAAGGGAGCTAAAAACACATGGGAATTATTAGTAAGCTTCAAAAAGGAATACATGACGGTATATTTTGGGTAGCAGATAAAACAGGTAATTTCTTAGGCGATCACATTCTGCGCCAGGCTTCGGAAAATGCAACAGGGTATGCAATGGTAAAAGCAGCGCCTTTTGTGTTATTAGGAATGAAATTCAGCTTTATCATTGTTGGGATAGGTTTTATCTTGATTTGCTTCGGAATGCCTAAAACAGCTATTAAGTGCATTGGTGTGGGATCGTTATCTTATATCTTACTTTCATTACTTTAGGAGGGTTAATATGAAAACTGAAGTTATCAAGTTTAGTGATTTTATGGACGGTTCTTGGAAATTACCTAAAGAAACTAAAAGCACTATCCCAATGATCGTTGCTCCTATAGTTGCTTCAACGGTTGCTTTTTCAAGTAAAATAGTGTCTGCTGCATCTGACAACATTGTAATTAAAGATGTCATTCCTGCTACTGCTGGTATTCAAGATAGAGTTGCACATGCTTTTGATCCACTGTTTCAAGCAATTGCAGGATTCGCTTATCCAGCATGTTTCTTTACAATTTCTGCTGGTTGTATCTTAATTATGATTGGTCAAAAACATAAAGGATTAACCATGATTAAATGGTCTGCAATTGGTTTTATCGGATTACAATTTGCACCTGGTATAATGTCAATCCTGGTGGAAGTAGGTAAAGCGATTAAGGGGGCTTAGTATGAAACACTTTCAACTCATCCCAGATAGTAAATTAACAAATGATAAAGTGGAACATCTTACCCAGGCTTTAAACCAATACAAAACACCATACCAGCGCTACAAAGATAAAGAGCAAAATTTCTTCTCATACGAAATCTACATGGAGAAAAACAAATCTACATTCAATCTAACCACTAATGATGGAATGGCAGAACTTGCTGAAAAGTCTCTGCTTTCCTCATTTCCAAATATCACAGTAAAACCTATAGACGATCCACTAAATAAAATTAAACCGATAGCCATGAAAAGTATGGATTATAAAAATCATTATTTCTTATCGATAAAAGTAGATAGGAGGACAGATTGGTTAGTTTACCTATTAGAAACGATTGGCCTAATGAAAAAGAATGAAAAGTGCTTGGTGCAAATCTTGTGCGTTCCACTCCATTTAGATTGGGGTGTGGGTGTCAAAGAAGGATACGAAGGATTTAAAAAAGGTGAGTTGCCTCATAAGTTCCATTTTAATAAGAAGGAAGTGGGTAATTTAGCTGTTAAAGGCATAGCTGGAGTTATTTTAGGTGCTCACAGTACTATGGTTGAACTAATGGGATTTACACCAGATAAATATGATCTGTTCGCATCTGAAAGAGCAAATATGTTAACAGACGGAACACTTCGCACTGAAACACTTCAGAAAGCCAAATATGGAGGATATAACGTAAGGATAAACATTTGTATTGAGTGCGAAGAAAAACGTAAGGATATTTTAATGAGGGCTATAGAAACAGCCTTCAATGTATTTGATGGTGATAATAAATTACTACCAATTAAGAGAAACATTAAATACTTTGAATCAATGAAAAAGAGAAAAATAGGTTTGCTGCAATCAAACTATATGAGTAGTTTAGAGGTTTCTAGATTATTGTATCTTCCAGGTTCAACACTACAGGAGAAGTATAGCCTTGAAAGGATCACTATGTCAGAAACGGTTATTCCTGCAGCAGTAACAAAAGGAGGGATGTTATTAGGTTCAAATACCTATAAAGGAGTAGAAACTAACATTTACATTCCTGTAGATAATTGGGACGAAGTTTGTCTGCCTTATTGTACGATTGGAGGAATGGGGCAAGGAAAAACAGATGGCTATGGAGCTAATAGGTTAGTAGAAGCTGTAAGAAATGGTTTTGGTGGTGTTTTCATCGATCCAGCGAAAAAACAAGTATCAGAGCAAATTAAAAAGGTTTTAAAGCCAGAAGAATATGAAATTATTAATATCAAAGAGTTAAAACCTTCGTTTGATTGGTGTGAAGCTAAATACAGCGAGGACAGTAAAACGATTATTCAAGATACAGTATTATCCTTCTTTGAGGATTCTTTGGAGGATACAGTCCAAACTGAGCGCTATTTAAGAGCTTTTGTTATTGCGATGAAAACAACTAAGATGAGCGAACTGTTTAAGATTATGGAAGATAAAAAGTATTTAAAAGATGCAATTAAAAGAATGCCAGAAGGACTTCATAAAATTACACTAGAACAATATGAAAATGAAAAAGATGGAATGAGGATGAAAATAGTTAGACCAATTTACAATCGTTTGGATATGATCATGGGCGATCCATTTCTAAATGAATGTTTCCAAGGTGAAAATGAACTGGATTTTGTGAAGATATTAAGTCAGAAAAAAGCTTTTGTGATTGATGTAAGTAAAATGGATGGATTAACACCTAAACAAATTAATGTTATTGGTAACTTATTAATGACTAAGATTAATTTAGCTATGCAGATGAGAAAAGAAGAAAATCAATTTCCGTTTTTTGTAGTAATCGATGAACCACATCAATTTAATCGAGGTGCTAAACTGTGGGAAAATATGGCGGTGGAGTCGAGAAAATGGAGAGTTAGTTTTACATGGTTATTCCACTATTGGGAGCAAATACCGACTCAAGCAAGATTAGCCATTAAAAACGCTTTACCTCATTATCATTTATATCCAACATCAAAAGAAACATGGAAAGCATTTAAAGAGGAATTGCAGCCATTTGATTTAGAGCAATGTATGAAATTAAAAAGATACCATGCTATTAATATATTAAGAACAGGAGGACAAACAACAGTTCCATTTGTTGCACAAATGGCTTTACCACCTATAAAAAGACTGAAAGGCCCTCAATGAGAGCCTTTTTTTTATAAGCTATTAAAATAAAATGCTGATTTTTGAACTAAAAAAGAATGTCTATTTTGTCAGCCTTTACACTTTACTCTTTGATCCAACCATTATTTATTGCTTCTTCTTTTAAATACAAGGTAGAAACATATGCTCCATTTATTCCCTTTTTATTTGCAAACTCGTTTGCTTTCTCAATTGGTAAAATCTGAAAATGCTTATAGTCATCTTTTGGAGTGTAATATGTAACTTCTACATGAGTAATTTCAACCAATTCATCATGTGCATTATAATAATTATTTTCAATATTTCCAGTTATATCTAATGGCATAATATACCCCCTGAAATTTTCTGATAATTAAATTATAAGATGGAAGATGCTGGTTGTCTATTTGTATGCTTAATATAGCAAATCAACAAACTACTTAAACAGAACCATTCCATAAAAAGTAAATTACTATTTTCCAAAACTGCTAGTATAATATCATAGTGGAGGGGAAATATGATGTCTAGTAATTATGGAGTTTATGTTCGTATTTCTACAGATAAGGATGAACAAGTTTCATCTGTAGAAAACCAAATTGATATATGTAGAAACTGGCTTGAGAAGAATGGTTTTGAATGGAATGATGATTCAATACATTTTGATGATGCAATAACAGGTACAGCTTTCTTAGAGCGTGAAGCTATGCAAGTTTTATTAGAGAAAGCGAAAAAAAAACTAATTGATCTTGTTGTTTTCAAATCTATCCATCGTTTAGCCAGGGATCTAAAAGATGCTTTAGAAATCAAAGAAGTATTTATAGCTCATGGTGTACGATTAGTAACAATAGAAGAAATGTATGATTCACTATATGAAGGTAAATCGGATATGAAGTTTGAAATGTACGCTATGTTTGCAGCTCAATATCCTAAAACATTATCTGTATCTATTTCATCTGCTTTAGCTGCTAAAGTTCGAAGAGGTGAACACAGGGGAGCGAAAGCGCCTTATGGATATAAAGTTAATGAAGAAAAGAAATTAGTTCTAAATGAAGTGGAAGCTCCGATTGTAGCTAAAATGTATGATTGGTACACTAATGGAATTGGTCTAAAAAACATTTCTAATAAATTAAATGAAGAAGGTATATTAACTCGTAACGGGACTAAATGGCAATACGGAAGTGTAAGAACGATTCTAAAGAATCCTACATACAAAGGAACAGTTGTGATGAATCGTTATCAAAAAGTTAAATTTGGCGGCCGGAAGAAACAAATTGAAAATCCTCAAGAAAAATGGCAAGTATATGAAAATCAACATCATCCAATTGTAACTGAAGAAGTTTGGAATGCTGCAAACGGAAATGAAATAGTTGAGCGTAAAAAGTGGTCATTAGTTAATGAGTTTCGTGGCGGCCTTGCAGTTTGTGGAAAATGTGGATGTAATATGGTTACTATGATTTCCTGGAGGAAGAAAAAAGACGGTACGAAAACTGAATGGAGATACATGAAGTGCAGCGCCTACCGAAGAGGGGGCAAACATCTTTGTGATAATCATACTCCAATTCGATATGAGGAATTTAGAGATTCTATTTTGAATGATCTATTGGATATAGGAAAAAACATTGATTTAAAATTAGGAAATAATTTAGAGGAAAAGAATAAGAAACAATTAGATAATTTAACAAGACAGTTAAATTCAATAGAAGGAAGAATAAAGGATTTAGAGGATCTTTATTTTGATAAAGGAATTTCAAAGGAACGTTTCATAATTAGAAATAAAGAATTTGAATCCAAGAAGATTGAGCTGCAAACTCAAGTTAATAAATTATCTGAAATTAAATTCACTAATCAACAAATAGCAAAAACTAAAGAAGCATTTGAAGAATTGAATAAAAAAGGTGACGATCTTTATCAAGCGTTCCACAGGCTAATTAATAAAATTATCGTTCATCATAATGGCGATATTGAAATTGAGTACTCTTTTACTACATAAGAGTGCTCTTTTTGTTTGCAATAGGTTTACATTGCATTTGAAATATATAACCATTGCAAACAGGTGTTATTATAAGGCTGTTCATTTTTTTGATAAGTATTTAGCGTATTCTAATAAATGAATCCAAAACTTTTCCCTATTTTCATTTGTTAATTCGGATAAGATTTCTTTAAATTCGATAGGCATGTCAAAATTAATACTCAAATTAAATAATATGGAATCTGTTGAAACAGAATATAATCCTGCGAGTTTTATCAAAGAGGTTACATCTGGTATATTTTTTCCTTCGTATCCAGCGTAAGTACTACGGGATATTCCTATATTATCAGCTACTTCTTGTTGGGTGTATTTGTGATTGAGTCTTAATTCTTTTAAACGGTTTCCAATCATTTTACTTAATTGCATTTCTTTCATAATAATAAGTATCCTCTTCTTTTAGATATTTTATTCGAGTGAAGATAGCACTAGTTGATTATATATGTTAATAAACGGAAGTATCACACATTTGACGAAATTTTGCACACCTTTTGTCGTTGATTTATACGTCAAATTAAAGTAACATTAAAAATGTTAAATATATGATAAAAGTAAAGTATTTATTTTCGTAAAAATGTAAAATAATAGCAATAAATAGAACAAATGTTCTTTTTTATATGATATAATCGTTGTAGCAGACGGTGAACGGGGGATATACAAGTGCAATCGTTGGATGAAAAAGTAACTAATTTTATAACGTTATTAAGAAATAGTGGAATTGACAGCCGATCAACAATTGAAGATCTTTTTAAAGAAGTTAAAAGTATAGAAAAAACCCCCATTGATGGTTAATGGGGGTTTTACATTTTTAATAAGAATTTAGTTATATCATCTATTTTAGCCATCAAATATTTTTGTTCTAATTCACCTAGTTTATTATATCGGTCAATAAAATCTTTTATCTCATCTGTTAAATCTTCTTCTTTTGAGTCTTCTTCTTTTGAATCCTCTGTTAGTAAAATATTTAATTTAGTGGGTTCTCTCTTTTCTTCTATACCAAAATCACTTGCTTCTAATATCTGATCACCTTTTAATAAATAATCGACAGTCACATCAAAATAATCTGCAATTGACATTAAAACCTCTAAACTTGGTTGTCGTTTATCCTTTTCATACATCGCTATAGTGCTTTTACCAGCATTTAATATATCTGCTAATTGAGTTTGAGTCAAACTTCGGCTGTTTCTCAACCTCGCTAATCTTCTTCCGAAAGTCATATCATCACCTTCTATTAATTCTTAATTTGTTGAATCATACATGAATCATACATCAATCATACATGTTTACTATTCCATTCTACCTTGTACAATCCACTAATTGTAACTTTTAATCACATTATCACGAAAAGTGAAATTTGAACATTGGTAAATATAAGGAAAATAGTAATTACTTACAAATGTTGTATGTTATTGTGAGTATTATCACCTTTTGTTATGAAAATTATACATAATCCTCACAGAAAATAAAAAAACGTATTGACTGTACACAAATTGTGAGTATAATAAGGATTATAAGGTCGCATTTAGTGAGGGGTGAACTTACAAAAGTGAAGAATAAGGTAATGAAATCTTTAAGAGGTGATCGAACGCAGCAACAAGTTGCAGATGATTTAAACATCGCTTCGACTACATACAACATGATTGAAAACGGAAATCGTTTTCCACGCAAAGACTTACAATTAAAACTTTCAAAATACTTTGGAGTAACAATTGAAGAGTTATTTTTTTCTGAACAAGTTCACGATGAGTGAGAATTAGGACACAAAACATTAGCATAAACATTAGTAAGGGGTGATAAAAATGGCTCTTCGGATCATCAAGAGGACTTTCGGCACAAAAGACATACAAGAAGCCTTTCAAGAAGCTTTAGAACCTTACTTCCAGGATGAAGTCACAATTGAAACGATTTTAAATAATCAAAAGGATCGTGAAGAGGAGGGAAAATAAATGCTTTCTTTATATGGTATGTGGCTTATTGTAGCAGTTGGTTTTGCTGCTTTGTTGGTTCTAAGAGCTGTAGGTCCACATTGGTATAAACAATTATTTGATAAGTATCTTTGGACAATTGGCGAGTAACAAATTTTTTTAACTAAATAATGGACAAGCAGGAGGAACTGATTAATGGGGAACTTACAAGTAGTTAATCACAATGGAGTAAATGTTATTAGTTCGGTAGAAGTTGCTGCAATGGTTGGTAGAGATCACAGCGATTTAATGAAGTCCATTCGTAAATATACAGAAACACTTCACTCGGCAAATCTTCCTAGTGAAACATTCTTTTTACCAAGTGAATATCAAAATTCAAGAAATCAAAAACAACCGTGTTTCCTACTTACTAAAAAAGGTTGCGATATGGTAGCAAACAAAATGACTGGTGAAAAAGGGATCTTATTCACAGCAGCTTACGTAGATAAATTTCATGAAATGGAAAAGGTAGTTACTCAACAATTACCACAAATGACACCATTACAAATGATTCATACCATGACAGATGAAATGATAAAGCAAGATAAGCGTTTAGAAAGCTTAGAAGATAAAGTAAATAACCAGTTAACTTTAGACTTCGGCCAACAAAGAATGGTCCAAAACGCTAAAAACAAGCGAGTTTATCAATTATGGAATAACGGAACAATTAACCAAGATATTTTAGATACACTTCCAAAAGTTCATGCTGCTATCGGTAGAGATTTGAAAAACGCTTTTGCAGTAAACAGTTTTAGAGATATTCGTAAACATGAGTATGAGGAAGCGATCAACTACATAAATGCTTGGAGACCTAGCTTAGTTTAACTTTTAGATCCTTCGCGAAATTTGATGATTGAAAACTGTCATAACTTTGAAGGGGGGTGAAGACAATGGAAAACGTCGGTGAATGTATTGGATGTAAAGAAAACATCTATAAAGGTGATGAAATACTTAGACATCCAAATGGCGGAAAGATTCATGATAATAATGATTGTTTTGAAGAGTACATTCGTGAAATTTGTTTTAGTACAAATGCATAAAAAAACAGCTAACCAAAGGTCAGCCATTTAATAAAGCCTAGGAACTTTAATTATATGCGTTGACTCCTAGAATATGCAATAGGAGGGAGAAAATTGGAAGAGGTATATGTATACGATGTTAACTATCGAATGCAATATCATCCAGAATTCCATCAGAAGCATGGTAAAAACTTCACTGAAGATGAGCTTGAGTATCTTTGTAAATACTACGAAGCAGACGATCTACAGACTGTAGCTTTTGCGCTTGAAAAAACTGAAGCAGCTATTCAAATGAAAGTAAGTAATTTAAGAAAAACAGGACTGTTCGAGTTCTATAAAAATAGAAATCTTTATTACTAAACGGAGGGGAACTATGAAAATTTCATTCGATTTTATTAAAGTAATTAATTTTAAAAACCATAAGGATTTAGCTATCAATTTTAAAGATATTACAAACATTGAAGGTCGTAACGGAGCTGGTAAATCAACAATAGGTGATGCGCCAACTTGGTTATTATTCGGTACTGATATCAATGGTAATAAATTAGATCCTAAACCCATTGGTGAAGATGATGTAGAAACTACGGTTTTACTAGTTCTAAATGTAGATGGAAAAGAATTTCAGTTAGCTAAATCACAAAAGAAAACAGCTAAATACTTTATCAACGAAGTGCCAGAAAAAGCTACAAAATTTAATGAACTTGTCAGTGAGTTGTTTGATAAAGATTTATTCTTATCAATTTTCAATCCTACTTATTTTTCTAGCCAAAATTGGCAGGACCAAAGAAAACAGTTGCTACAGTACGTTCCAGAACCATTAAACAAAGAAGTATTCGCGGAGCTTCATGAAATGTCCGTAAGCATATTAGAACCGGAATTTAAAAAACATAACATAGATGATTTAGAAAAAATACATCGTGATCAATACAACAAATTGGACAAGTCTTCCGAACGTGCTGGCGAAAGAGTAGTTACATTACGCGAGCAATTAGAAAAATTTAAGTTCGATAACTTAGATCGAGTAAACGAAAAGACATTACAGCAATTAGAAGTTCAAAAATCTGAAATCAATAAATTTCAATCCCAAAATCAACAAGTTAATAACAAGATATCCACAATTAGAGTAAAAATGTCAACGTTATATACGCAGTTAAAAAGACAAAGAGAAAAGGTTATAGCCATTAAAAATGAAGAGATCAATATGAATTGTAGTACTTGCGGTCAATTATTAAATGAAGAATCCATCGGAAAAGTTAAGAAGAATAAACAACTGGTTTTCTCTAAAGAAGTTGAGTACGGAAAAGAGCTATCAGCTGAATATTCGCAATTGAAAATGGAGTTAGAAGAACTTGAAAACACTAATCAGATTCCAATTGACCAGGACTTATTAGAGCAAATCAACAATGAAATTATTCAAATCAAAACTCAATTAAATCAAGTGAATCAGGTGGAACGACTTAAAGCTGAATTAATTGATGCTGAAGCTAATAAAGAAGAAATCCGCACCAAGCGAAACAAGTCATTAGCAATCATCGATGCAATTAAAGAATTTAGAACAAAGCGTTCTGAATTGATGATTAAAAAGATTGATTCATTATTTACGAATATCTCAGTTAAGTTGTTTGAGCAATTGAAGAACGGTGAAGAAAGAGCAACTTTTGAAATCGAAATGCATGGTAGACCTTTCAGTAAGTTATCAACTGCAGAACGCATTAAATGT
Source organism: Bacillus sp. AFS001701 (assembly GCF_002559405.1). GTDB lineage: Bacteria > Bacillota > Bacilli > Bacillales > Bacillaceae_G > Gottfriedia. The sequence goes on from NZ_NTZO01000009.1 coordinate 17,147, forward strand.
GGTTTAGAACTTAGTGAAGTTCTATTGAAGCAATCTGAATTGATCGCTCCAACATTTGTAGATAATGCAGAATCGATTCTTAAATTCTCAAAACCTACTGGTCAGCTGATTGTAGCAAGAGTAGTAGACACAGATTTTAATATAAAAACTATTCAATTAGAGGAGGAAGTTGTAAATGTCTAATCAAGTAGCAGTTTCAAACACACAAGCAGTAGTAGGTACTTTCACACAAACGGAGCTGGATACATTAAAGCACACAATCGCGGTAGGTACTTCAAATGAACAGTTCGCTTTATTCGTTCAAACATGTGTTAATTCAGGTCTTAATCCTTTCTTAAATCAGATCTACTGCATTGTATATGGTGGAAAAATGAGCATCCAAGTAGCAGTTGAAGGTGTACTTGCATTAGCACGTAAACAACCAGGATTTAAAGGTGTAGATGTTGAGCTAGTCCATGAAAATGATGATTTCAAATACAATCCAGCTACTAAAGAAATTACTCACTCAGTTGGATTCCCTCGCGGAAAAGTAATAGGCGGATATGCAATTGCTAAGAAAGAGAACTTTACTGATGTTGTAACGCTTATGGAAGTAAGTGAAGTTGAACATATGACAAAAGGTAATAACAAAAATATGTGGACTAACTACTTTAATGACATGTTCAAAAAGCACATTATGAAACGTGCAGCAAAGCTTCAATACGGTATTGAAATTGCTGAAGACGAACAAATCGGTTCAAGTTCAGTAGATGAAGCTAAATCTGGTTATCGTAAAGAAATTACTCCTAATCAGATTCAAATTGCTGAAGGTGAAGTAATTGATCCAGAGGATGAAATGAAATCACGCTGGAGTGAAATTAAAAGCAAACAAGTTAAATACAGTCTAAGCGAAGATGAACTTAAGAACATAATCAAAATCAATTTCAATAAAGTAGCGAAAGAACTTACACTGCAGCAATTGGTTGGTTTATCAAAACTAATCGATTTAGAGGGCAAGAAAAAGAAAACTTCAGAACCAGAAGAGATTACTTTTGATGATTTAGACGAGTTTTAATCCACAACTTAGAAGGAGGATAATATGGCTGGTTGGATATCACTTCATAGGAAGGTCAGAGACCATTGGCTCTATAAAGAAAAAAGAGTCTTCTCTAAATTCGAAGCGTGGGTTGACCTTCTTATGGAGGTTAACCACCAAGATAATAAAGTTCTCTTAGGGAATGAATTAATCGAGGTAAAACGCGGTCAAACAATCACTTCAATGAGGAAATTATGTGACCGTTGGGGATGGAGTAATACGAAAGTAAAACAGTTTTTAACTCTGTTACAAAATGATGGGATGATGACCTATAAAAGCGACACAAAAAAGACGGTTATAACCATTGCTAATTATGAGCATTTCCAGAATATGAGTGATGAAAAAACATCACAAAACACACACGGAAACGACACGAAACAGACACGAAAACATACAAACAATAATGATAATAATGATAACAATGAAAATAAGGTTATATCTACTACTACTGGAATTGATCCTGAATACGGAGAATTAATAACTATTTTTGAAAATAACATCGGAATGATTGCAGGATCGATTAATGAAGAAACTTATTATGAATTTTATCAATTGCTCGGAAAAGAATTAATTATACATGCCATAAGAAAAGCTACTGAAAGAAATAAAAGAAGTTTTGGATATGTTAAATCCATTTTAAATAGTTGGATAAAAGCTAACTGCAAAACTGTAGCTGATGCTGAAGCATTTGATCAACAACACTTTAGTCAAAATAAAAAAGGGGTGAACCGAGTTGGAAAGTCTACAAGCGATACTAAAAAATACGACTTCTCAAACATCACCGTCAACACAAGGGAATAGATGTGATGAATGCGGTAGGAAACTAAAGATTCAAATAGATGGTGAAGAAAAGTGCTGGTACTGCGAAGTTGTTCTAAGTGAAGACAAACAAATTGTAGCATCGATGAATCTTCAAAATGAGAAACAAAAGATTATTAATTTGTATCGTGGTTTTGAAGATAGTAGTTTTATTAATCCTGAATTAAAGAAAGCAACGTTTAATAACTACAAAGTGGAAACCAAAGACCAAATTAATGCATTAAGGTTCTGTGAATCCTATGTAAGTCGTTTTAAAGGTGATAAACCAGAAAACTTATTTTTATATGGAACTCCTGGTATTGGTAAAAGTCATTTATCTGTATCTATTACGAAAGAATTGATGAAAAAAGGGATCGCAGCTGCATTCATTCCAGCTCCTAAAATATTCACTAAGATTAAAGAAACGTGGTCGAAGAATTCAATTATAAGTGAATCGGAATTTTTAAGGTCGTTAGCAACTATTGATTGTTTAGTAATTGACGATATTGGAACGGAATACAGAAGTAACAAATTGGATGAAGAAGATTCGTGGGCAAAGAAGAAGCTATTTGAAGTAATAGATAGTCGAGTCGGTCGTTCAACAATTTATACAAGTAACTATGATCCTAACAATCTATTAGAAATGTATGGTGAACGAGATTTTAGTCGAATGATTCAGCATACAACGATTTTGGAAATGTATGGTCAAAATAATCGAATGAAAAATATTAAAGAGGGTTAAGGTATGTGCTCAAAAGTAATTGAAGTTTATCCAGGTGTAATTCAATTTCAATCATGTTCGTGTAGTGATTGCTTAGCGAAGAAAGAAGCAACTAAAGAGTTTTATAAAAAATTCGATACTCTGTATGAGCAATTCCAACTTAAAAAAGGAAGCTCCTGATGAGCCAATCAAACAATCAGGAGCTAGGAGTTGCGTGATAAATGCCTCTTGGACAAGGCTTGGTCTAATTATATACAAGAAAACTTTAAAATATACCTAATTTTTCGGAGGAATTCATGAAAAAGAAAGGTTGGAATGACTTATTCAAAACAGATGAGATAAAAACGGATGAACAAGAAATTGTTCGTCCTGGCATCTGTACAAATTGTGGACATGGTTATTTCAAATTAAAAATTGTTAAACGTCGCTTACTCAGAGGATGTAAGAAGTGTGGCGAGGTTATAGATCCGGAAAATATGAAAGTTCTTAGGAAGGGGAAAAAACAATGATTATTACTACAACTACTGAATTAATTGCAAAATGCTTATCACGTACAGAAAGTTTTGCAGTAAAAGAGTTCTTCAATGCAATTAAAGGTGAGGAAAAAGGAAAAATGAGCATGAGAACCTTATCAGCAACTAATTCAATAACTGTAGCTGCACTTAGAAAATTAGAGATAGTTGGAATTCTTAAGACTCGTAGTTTAGGAGCTAAGGGTACACGTTATCAAATTCTAAATATGGCTGCTCTTAAAGATGTTGTAAGGAATTTAAACATATGAGTAATCAGATTAATTTCACAATATATGGAGAACCAGTTGCACAGGGTAGACCAAAATTTACTACGTTTGGTGGAAATGTTCGAGCATACGATCCAAAAAAATCAAAGGATTTTAAAGAGTACTGCAAATTAGCTGCAGCTGATTATAGACCAGAACAACTTTTAGAAGGTCCATTAAAGCTAGAAGTTAAAGTTTATAAATCCATTTTAAAAAGTTTTTCTAAGAAAAAAGCAATTGCAGCAGAGCAAGGTATTTTAAGGCCAACAACTAAGCCAGATGTAGACAACTATGTCAAAGGAGTTAAGGATGCTCTTAAATCAATCATCTGGAAAGATGACAGCCAAGTAGTAGAGCTGACAGTTAGTAAATGGTATAGCAATGCACCACGTATTGAAGTAACTATTAATCAATTATTCTAGGAGGATTATTTAAATGGCATACGTTGAATTTAAAGCATTAGTTAAAAAGGTAAATCTTAAACCAAAGGGTGTAAAAGAAATTGTTTTAGAAATTAACGGTACTGCTTTAGATGGCAAGTTAGACCAGCTCTCAGAAATGATTGACCAAAAAGTCGAAGTGAATTTGGATTCGTTAGTGGTTAATTACAACGTCACTATTAATGCTAAAACAAATAAACCTATCACTGAATACAAGGTTGATGATAAAGGTGTTGTTTCAGAGGTACAGCCTACACATGAACAATTAGAAGCAGATTTGGAACTACCACCTGAAAAGGTTAAAACACGAATTGAAGAAGAGCAATTGGATCGTGAAATTGTAGATAACTTCATATTGAGTGGATTATCACCAAACTACACTGATTTACCATATGATTTTGCAAACATTGTAAAACGAAAAATCGAAGGTGAATCATACTATAAATTGGCCAATGAACTAGGAATTTCTTCTGGAAAGATTGTTGAATTTGTGGATGAGTATCGCAAACGGGTAGCTGCATCTGCTGTAGCATGGCATGAATGGAAAGAAAATCAAGAAACAGGGTCTACAAGCGAAGAAGAGCAAACAAGTAGTGAAGAAGTCGTTCCAGAAGAACAAGTTGCTGAAACGGTTGAAGAAACTGAAGTGGAGTCTTCTGATCAAGAAGACGTAGAAATAGATTTTGAATCGTTTGATAATGAAGAATTTTAATTGAACATGTAGGAGGTTTTTCCTCCTGCTTTTATAAAATCGAATAGGGTGAATTTCGTGTTTAAAAGGCTCATAGAGAAGTTTTTTAATAAGGTAATAGGAAAGTACCCAAAATCCAAAAAAGAATCAAAATCAGTAAAAATTCCAAAGGATTACGAAGAGATTTTCGAAGGTGATCCCCAATTAGGCAATGAGAGTAATGTAATTTATTTCAAGAGGTGAGCTAAGTGGAGACTTGCAAATATCCTGGATGCGGATATAAAGCTGATTTTATCTCAAAAATCCATTGTCGTATCAATCATGGTATGGAACGTGAAGAGATTGAAAAGGCATTCGGCCAAGGTACGGAATTAAAAAATAACCGTGCGAAAATGAGTTTAATGAAATGGATTCCAACAAAAGCACAATTCAAACGTGCCGCAAAGTATGGAGTTAATGAATCGAATCTTAAAAACCGTGGTAGTTTAGGTTGGGATCAAGAGAGAGCAATTACTACTCCTATTTATTCGTTAAATGAAGCAGGTCGTAATGGTGCTAAAAGTTCAGATTTTAGTTTTAAAGGGAGGAAGAAGAAATGAAAAGACAATTCAAGCCAAATAACAAGGTTAAACACTTTGAAAACAAGGCTAAGAGGTATTTAGCGATTGGTAAATGGCATGAACAAAGATATGATAGCGCCAAGTTAAATTTGAATTTCTTACAAGAACGTTTTGATAGTAAGAACAAAGAGCATGAGCAATTATACAGCCAATTTCATGGGTTAAGAAATGAATACTTTGAGCAAAAAGATGAGCTCAGCAAAGTAAACCAAGAGATTCTTCACTATCAAAAGAGAATTGATGAGCAAATGATCCGTTTCAATAAAAACGAAAATGAATTGATAAAAGAAGTTATGGATCTTGAAAGTAAGTTGGATATGAAGGATAAACAACTACTTGGAGTTAGTATCTGGTTCACTTTTTATGTAGCGTTTGATATCGTTGGATATTTTATTTGAGGAGTGAGGGATATGAAACAAGGTAAACGTCCAACTAGAAGACAAGCTGTCTTGATAAAATCATATGGTTTAAAGCATGAGAACTGGCTGATCGTTAAAAACCTACCAGATGAATTGCATATTGCACATCGAGAGACTGGTAGTAAAAAGGTTTTACCAAATACCTAACAACTCCTAAGTTGAAGGAGGCATAAAAATGAATATTGAACAACTTTCATTTATTGATGAAATAGATGAGAAAAAGGTTAGAAGGGCAGTTATTAAGCAGCTAAAACGCTTTAAAGCTTTAAGGGTTGCTGTACAAAATAAAGATGAGCAAATAGCTGAAGGTGTAGAGAATCCATTTCCTAAGATCGTTGATAAAGAAAAGGAAAAGCGATTTAAAGTAAAGCAAATGGAACGGGCTATAGAATATGCGCTAGATGATATTGAACGAGAAGTAATTGAAAAAAAATATCTTTCTTCTAGTCGTGTTAAAGATATTAATTTATATTTGGATTTAGGAATAACTAAAGATCAATATTATGAACATAAAAGACAAGCTATTTTTGCATTGGCAGAGGCACTCAATATCATTTGAGTGCCTTTTCTCTATTTAAGATTTCGAGACAATTTTTTAATATCGTCTCATTACCTATTATGACTAAAGTGAGTTTTTTTCTTGCTCTAGTTAAAATTTGTAACAGCATTTTAACCGGATGATAGTATGTATCTTTAATATAAATTAATTTTTTATGATGATACTGAAAATTGTTATCTATAACAACCGCGACATTATCAAATTCTTGTCCAATTACCTTATGAGCACTTTCTCCACGATTAAATAGATACTTATCAAATGACTCAACATGCTTTAACGAGGCTGAGTAGTTTATAATCTCCCAATCTTCTTCCTTTAAAATATCAAGATACTTTAAGGTAGAATCATTCGTTGAAAAATATTGGATATTAATATTAGAGTATGATTCGTTAGGATTTTGTTTTGATAAATCTAAAAAGTTTTTAATAAATGAGGCAATTTCTTTGTTTGTTCTAATTTTTTCTGTTAATGGATAGTATTCCGGTGAAACTTCATCAATTATGTAATTTGGAATATCATTTTGAATTTCTCCATCGTGCATACACTGTTGAGGATCGAATGAAAATATACATTTTACTTTAAGTTCTTTGATTTTGTCTAATAGTATTTTGAGTTGACTTTTATTAACTCGTTGAACTTCATCAAAAATGATAAGTTCATATTTACTAACATCATATGACCAGTAATTTTTCATTGGAACTATAGTCCAGGAATATTCTAGATTTAAATTACGATGTCCAATGTTTAGATTCCCACAGTGAAAGATAAGAACATTTTTATTACTATTTAAGTATTCCTTAGCAATATCATAAACTAATAGAGTTTTTCCAGTCCCAGCGGAACCTTGAATTGAGGCGAATTTTGAGCCATCTAATGTACTTAAGGATAGGATGTCTTTTTTTATTTTTTCTTGATTTTCATTTAAAAAGTAGTTTCCGTTAATGAACTTTTCAGTTGAATTAAAGGGAGAAACTAAATAGTTTGTAGGATCAAATAATTTATCTAAATCATGGTATATCACATTTTGTTCATTTAATTTTTCTATTAAAAATTGAAAGTTTGTTTCAACAAGTTCTTCCTTCTCATTAAAAAAATACAGTCTTTTCTCATTTACTACATATGTAAAATTAAATACTTCTAACTCTAAGAAACCTAGATAGTATTTATTCCTTTCCAATTGTTTTATTATTTTTTCTTGAGTGCTTTCGCCTTTAATTTCAACATTAACAACACTGTGTTCACTAAATCTTAATAAGTCAAACTCTTTGCTGATTTGTTTGATGGTATAACCTACGTAAAATCCATTAAGAATTTCTAAATCGTAAGAATTTACTTGGATGCAATCTATTAATGACTTAATATCAGAAGGTTCGTTTTTCTTAAGTTTAATATTAAAATTTTTAAGATATGTTTTAAAAACTGATGGATCCATATCATCATGGGCATCTACTAATGATAATAAATTAATTGGTTTCAATATATTATTCCTTTCGTAATTAGATTATTTTTCCAATTATTACTATATAATTTTTCTGAAAATAAAAGAAGTAGTTTCTTAATATTTGACTACTTTCGATAAAATCTAGATAAAAATAAGGACAAATTTAGGGATATTTCAGGGGAAGTTTTGAATTATCATAAAAAGTAAACTTTTCTTATCAGCTTAATTCGTAGCTGATGGGAGAAGCATAAACTCCTGTATCAATTATGTAACTCGATTAATCGATGGTACTAGGTTGGTACCTTAGCAGCTAGTCTGCATAGGTTGAGGCGAGGCAGGAGTTAAGAGTACTCCAATGATTTATTCTTTGTAAACTAGATCTGTTAGAGAGGTTTCCCCTTCCTTCGGTTTTCTAATGGGTCTAGTTTAGAGGGAATAAAGCTTCTTTTGTCGAATGATAGGACTAAAGGAGGTGATTAGTATGTTTTTTGATGTGCATTTTAAAAGTGTAAATGGGCAAGAAATTAGATTCAATCAAGTTGAGAGAGAATCAGCAAATGTTCTTACCAGAGAGATAACAAACAGCAATTCAAACTGGTTTGGAAATGAATCACAAAGAGTTAACTTAAATAATGTTATCGAGTTTAGACTTATTGAAGTAGACAAAGATGGTTACGCGGTTGATAGACCTGGATTTGATATAGTGTAATTTCAGAACCGACATAAATTATGTATATGATATCCATTTCTAGTTTACATAATAGTTGTATTAGGAAGTTGAGATGTATGGCAACCCTTATATATAAGGGTTCGAGCTAGGTGGATGTTTCTTGTTTATTCATGTTTTTATACAATGTAGATAAATCAAGGATTTTAGAGACTTGGATTAAGTGCCAAGTCTCTTTATTTTGCATAAAAACATGAATAAATAAAACATTTGGAGGTGAGGTGTAATGAGTGGCTAGAGAGAGGAATCCCAACAGAGATAAGGCTTTTGATATTTTTCGAAGTCATAATGGAAACATTACAAATCGTGAAATTGCTAAGCAACTTGGTGAAGATGAAAAGAAAGTAGCAGTATGGAAACAACGTGATAAATGGAATGTTGTACAACAAAAGGCTGAAAATGTTGTACAACAAAATAAGAAAAGAGCTAGAGGTGCACCTAAAGGTAGTAAGAACGCTTTAGGGAACAAAGGTGGTCATGGTGGACCAATTGGGAATGATAAAGCAGTTAAACATGGTTTCTTTGCTAAGTATCTTCCAAAGGAATCGTTAGATATCATCGAAGAGCTTCAAGAACTTAGTCCTTTAGATATTCTTTGGCAACAAATTAATATTCAATACGCAGCTATAATAAGAGCGCAAAGAATAATGTTTGTGACTAATAAGTGTGATATGACTAAAGAACTTAAGAAAACTAGGGAAACTGATGCTACTTCTGAAAGAGAGTATGAGATCCAATTTGCTTGGGATAAGCACGCTAGTTTTCTTACTGCACAATCAAGGGCTATGTCAGCTTTAAATAGCTTAATCAAGCAATATGAAGAGTTATCTAATACTGAAGAGCAACAATTACGCATTAAGAAGCTTAAAGGTGAAATTGCTAAGATTGAACGTGATATAAATAACGATGATGAAGACGATTCAATCCAAATTGTAATCAAGCGAAAAGGTGAAGGCTGATGGTTGAAAAAGAAGTCAATCCTCATTTTGAAGATTTCATTTTTGATTGGGAACATAAGTATTACTTCCTGGTTGGTGGTTATGGATCATCTAAAAGTTATCATGTTGCTCTTAAATTAATCCTAAAGCTAGTTGAGGAAAAACGTACAGCTCTAATCGTTCGTGAGGTTTATGATACGATTCGAGATTCTTGTTTCGCCCTACTCGCTGATATTGCAGACGAATTAGGCTTATATAGCACAAGGAAAGAAAAGGGGAAAATACAATTTACATCCTCGCCAATGCAAATAAGATTTCCTAATGGTTCTAAGATCATCTTTAAGGGTATGGATAAGCCAGAGAAATTAAAGTCAGTGCATAATGTATCAATCGTTTGGCTTGAAGAGTGCAGCGAAACAAAATATGCAGGGTATAAAGAGTTAACAGGACGTTTAAGGCATCCAACTTTTAAAACGCATATCATTCTTTCAACAAATCCTGTTGGGAAAAGCAATTGGAGTTATAAGCATTTCTTCAAGAATGACAAAACAAAGTATCATGTGCTGAATGATGAAGAGTTATATAAACAACGAATCATGGTTGTAAATAAAACATACTATCACCATTCAACAGCAGACGATAATTTGTTTTTACCAGAGGATTACATTGAACAATTAGACGATTTAAAGAATCATGATCCAGATTTGCACAGAATAGCCCGTAAAGGAGAGTTTGGAACGAACGGGATTAAGGTATTACCTCAGTTCGTAGAAGCTCCGCACGAGGAAGTAATGAATAAAATCAGAGCAATCAAGAAGCCACTCTATAAAAACGGTATGGACTTCGGGTTTGTAACATCCTACAACGCATTGCTAAGATTGGCCATCGATCATGATAAAAAAATACTTTATATCTATTGGGAGTATTACAAAAACCAACAAACAGACGATAAAACGGCTGAAGATATTAAAGAATTTAAAGTGTCTGGCGAGCTAATTAAAGCAGATTCAGCAGAGCCAAAAACAATTGCTTTCTTTAAGCAAAACGGTTTTAAAATGAAGCCTGGTAAGAAGTTTCCTGGTTCAAGGCTTCAATATACAAAGAAGGTTAAACGATTTAAAAAGATTATTTGCTCTAGCAATTGCGTTAATACAATTGATGAGCTAAAAGATTTAACATTCGCAGTCGATAAACAAGGGGAAATTATTGAAGATGAATTTAACATCGATCCTCATACGTTTTCGGCTATTTGGTATGCTCTGGATGATTACGAGGTATCTGATTTGAAAGGTAACTCAGTAAGAAGCATGAGTAAGTCCGAATTAGGATTGTAGGAGGTGAGAACGTGTTTAGAACAGAACTTGAAGCGCATTCTAAAGAAGAAGTTAGGTTGTTTGTTGAAAAGCATCGTAGTGATATTTTGCCCAAGCTTAAATACCTTAAAGATTATTATAAGGGCGAACATGAAATATTAAATAAAACGATTGATGATCCATCTAAACCTAATAATAAATTGGTGAACAACTACTCAAAATATATTACGGATATGAACGTAGGTTATTTTGTAGGAGTTCCAATTTCATACACAAATACAGATGATAAGTTAATGAAAGCTTTAGACGAGATTAACGATTACAACGATGAGCAATTAGTAAACCTTGAAATTGCTAAAGAGGCATCGATTGCTGGTTTAGCTTATGAAGTTCTTTACTCAGATAAAGACTCAAAACCAAGATTTAAGAAATTAGATGCTAAAAATACATTCGTTGTACGAGATAATACGCTAGAGGATAATATCGTTTATGGTGTTTATTACCGAGTAACTAAAGATGCAAAACATACTGAGATTATTTATGCAGATGTATATGAAACAAATAAGATTTACCACTACTCAATTAAAGCAGGAAACATCACTTTAGATGATGAGGAAGAACATTTCTTTGGAGATGTACCTATTAATCCTTATTTCAACAATGAGGAGCATATGGGTGATTTTGCTACAGTTATTTCTCTGATCGATGGTTACAATAAAACACAATCTAATACACTTGATGATATGGACCAATTCACAGATGCTTATCTAATGCTTAAGGATATGAATGGTACAACTAGCGACGATGTGAAGGATATGAAAAATAATCGAATTCTGCTAGTAGATGAGAAAGGCGATGCTAAATGGCTCGTTAAAGACATCAATGATGCATGGGTAGAAAACTACAAAACTCGATTAGATGAAGATATTCATAAATTTAGCAACACACCAGCTCTTGATAGTAATGGAGCTGCTGGTTCTAAAACAACAATTGAAATTAAAATGAAATTGTTAGGCATGGAACAGAACAGGGTTAATAAGGAGCGCTACTTTAAGAAGTCATTACAAAGACGTATTGAAATGCTAGTAAACTTCTTAAATATTAAAGGTGCTAATTATGATTACCTAACAGTAAAGCCTGTATTCACTGCTAACATTCCACAGAATGCAGTAGAGCTTGCAGCTTTAGCTAAGGATCTTGTGGGAGTAGTGAGTGATGAAACATTACTTTCTAACCTTCCTATGGTCGAGGATGTGCAAGAGGAAATGAAGCGTAAGAAACAAGAAGATGCAGAGAAAGAAGAGAAATTTAAAAAGTTAATTCCAATCAATACAAATCATACAAATCTTAAGGGCAATAAACCAGGCAACTCAAATTAAGAGGGGCTTTTTTTTATTTGAACTTATTAGGAGGAAATACATTGAAAAACGTATTATCTAAGAAAAAATTTGGATTACCTTTAAACTTACAACTATTTGCAGGAAACGAAGGAGATCCACAAGATCCGAATCCTCAAGATCCACCAAAAACTTATACAGAGGAAGAGCTTCAAGCTAAACTACAATCTGAAACTGACAGACGTGTCACTGAAGCGTTGAAGAAGCAGCAAGCGAAATGGGAAGAAGAGTATAAGACAAAGCTAGAAACTGAGAAGCAAGAAGCACAGCGATTAGCTAAACTTTCTGCTGAAGAGCAAGAGCGTGAAAAGTTTAAAAAGGATCGTGAAGCTTTTGAAGCAGAGAAGATACAACATCAACGTGATGCTTTAGAACTTCAAACAACTAAGATTTTAGCAGATAAGAAGCTTCCTACTCAATTCGCATCTTTCCTAATTACTGAGAATGATGCAGATAAAGTAAAAGCTCATATCGATTCATTTGAGCAAACTTTCCAGGCAGCTGTACAAACAGCAGTTGAGGAAAGAATGAAAGGCACTGCACCAAAGCATCCAGGTACAAATGACAATGCTCCTTTAACTTGGGAGAGTGCTTTAGCAGATTACTATAAAAAATAACAAGGAGGGCATGACACATGCCGGTTACTTTAGCACAAGCAAACGCAACAAAAGTAAATAAAATCGATCAAATTTTAGTTGATACTTTCCGTAGAGCATCTCATTTATTAGATTCTCTTACTTTCGATGATGCTGTTTCACCAGGTACAGGAGGAACAACTTTAACTTACGGATATACTCGTTTAAAAACTGCATCTTATGCTGCAACTCGTGCGCTTAACAGTGAATACACTGCGGGTGAAGCAGAACGTCAACCAGTAACTACTAACCTAGCAGTATTAGGTGGTAAGTACCAAGTAGACCGCGTAATCCAAAGAGCATCTGGTAACTTAAATGAAATTGGTTTCCAAGCAGATCAAAAAATGAAAGCAACAGTTAACCAATTCCACAACTTAGTTATCAATGGTGATAAAACATCTGATGCTAACGGATTCGACGGATTAAATAAAATCCTAGTTGGCCAACCTACTGAGAAAAATACAGGCGCAGTTATTGACCTTTCTACTGGTGCATTAATCACTACTAACTACAAAGCTTTATTATTTGCGATCGATGATTGGTTATCTGAGTTCGATGGTCGTCCAGATGCGCTATTAGTAAACTCTAAAATGAAACTAGTTATGCAAGCAGTAGCTCGTGAAGCTGGCTATAAATCAGCAGTTGAGGATGCTTTTGGTAATAAAATTGATGCTTACGATAACATCCCATTAATCGATCTTGGCTGGTACGCTTCAAATAATGCTGGTGCAACGCAAACGACGCCAGTTTCTCAAATCGTTAACCGTACTGTCGGAACTGCTCAAACAGGTTTAACTGATATGTACGCAGTTCAATTAGGCCTTGATGCATTCCACGGCATTTCTATGGTTGGCGATTCAATCGTTAACCAATACCTACCAGACTTATCTTTACCAGGTGCAGTTAAAGACGGTGAGATTGAGATGGTAGCGGGTGTCGCTTTAAAGAACACTCGAAAAGCTGGTGTATTACGTAATATCAAAATTCAATAATTGATAGGGGGATAACTTATTATGAAATACAAAATCACAACACCAACTGAATTTACAGGCTTAGGAGCAGGAGACTTACCTTTCTTACAAGGCGTAGCACATACTGATGATGAATGGATCGCAGCATGGCACGAGTCGAACGGCTATAAGGTAGAAAAAGTAAAAGCTAAAGCAGCAGCTACAACTGAAACAACTAAGTAAGAGAGTGGATTTATTCCCTCTCTTTTTTCATGGGTAAGGGAGGGAAACCATTTGAAAGATCAAGAGTATTGGATTGAACGAATAGGAAATATAACCGCAAACGTTTATAACGATATTGAATCAAGAAGCGCAATCTTAACTGGCTATTATTCAGATGCTTATGCAGAGATTATTAGCTTAATTGGGGCGCTTTATGCTAAACATTCCAAACAAGGTGAGTTAACTTATCAAGAGATGAGTAAATATCATCGAATGGTGACTTTAGAAAGCCAGGTAAGAGATATTATTAATGGCCTTGGTCAGACTGAGATAGAAGCGAATGAAGACTTTTTAATCGATGCGTATGAGCAAACATTTGAATCGATTAATGAGTTTTATAAAGGTATTGGCTTGAAGTCGAATCTTATCAAGATTAATAAAAAAGCTATCGAGAAAGTTATTTACTATCCTTGGAGTGGCGCAGACTTTTCTTCAAGAATTTGGAATAACAAAACAGCACTAATCAATGGTTTAAGAGAAACATTAGTAAGAGGATTTATACAAGGCCAATCAATTGATGTTATGTCTCGAAATCTTGAGAACAAATTAAACTCAGCGATGAGAGATACAAAGCGTGTAATACGCACTGAATCGGCTCATGTGATCAATCAAGCTAGTATGGACTCATATATCCAACTAGGACTTAAACAAGTTATATGGCTAACAAGACAAGATGAGCGCACATGTGAAGAATGTGGGCCATTAGACAATGAAAAAATGACAATGGATAGTGGACTACTGAAATATAAGGGGAACTTTATCAGCAATCCTTATCATCCGAATTGTAGATGTGCAGTTGCTCCATATTCAAAAGAAATCAATAAATACCTTTAATTAGGTGGTGATTATATGCCAATTTCAGAAGTAAAAACATTAATAGGTATATCAGACAATAGCAGAGATAATGAATTAAACATTATTATTAACAATGCTGCTTCTTTAGTTAGAGAGTATCTTGGGTTATCTACCGTTCCAGCTTCATTAAATTGGATCGTAGATGAAATTAGTATTACCAGGTTTAATCGATTGCACTCTGAAGGAATTTCACAGGAAAAAATAGACACTGTCACGACAACATACTCTGGTAATCTATTAGATCCATATAAAGAAACACTCGATAAGTACCTAGAGAATAATGCAACTGAAAGTAAACAGGGTAGGCTGCGAATGCTATGAGAACAGATGCAAAAGCAGTTTTTTATAAATATACAAGGGTTTCAGATGGTATAGGTGGCACAACAAAAGGACCAGAACAGATTGTATTTACTGGCTACGGTTGTTTGTCTAATGTTGAAAATCCAAGAAACCAAAAAACAACCCGGGTTAATATTACAAAAGAAGCTAAGTTTTTCTTAAAAGGGGTACAACCTCCAAACGATGTGGATTTTGTAGTAATCAATGGTGAGCGATTTAAAATTGCAGACATTGAGAACTTTGGGAAAGTCACTTCTTATACATTAGGGAATGGTAGCCATGTTACTCTTTGAGTTTAATAATGTACGAGAGTTCAAGAAGAGCGTAGGCGAATTGAAAGCAGAAATGGAAGCCGATATAAAGGCAGAAGTTAAAAACGCTACATTAGCCATGGAAACACGAATTAAAAGGGATGCGCCTGTTAATGAGGGTGATTTACGAAAAAGTATTGATCATGAATTTACAAATGGTGGATTGGTTGGTACTGTATACACCACAAAAGAACATGCTCTCTATAATGAATTTGGTACAGGTATTTATGCTGTAGAAGGAAACGGAAGGAAAACACCTTGGGCTTTTCCTAAACGAGCAGCAGGAGCTAAAGAGTACAATTTCCCAATTATTATGATTAATGGAGAAGAGTTTTATTTAACTCATGGACAAAAGCCACAACCATTTTTCTTTAAAAACTTTGACTATATTCGACCTCGCTTTGAGAGAGAACTTGAGAAAATTATAAGAGGTAGGTGAATTAAATGGGAGCTTCAGTTGAGCTTCAGAAAGCTGTTTATAATGCACTTAATGGAACGTATCCAGTATATGATGATGTTTCAACACCTCTACAGATGCCATACATACTAATTGGTGATGAAACTTTAAATAGGAACGATCCAAAAGGCGAGCAACTTTCTGAATTTGTTCTTACAATTCACTCTTTTAGTAATTATTCTGGCTCTAAACAGGCGAAAGAAATGAATGAATACATTATTAATAAGTTAGTAGATCAACGAATTACAGTAACAGGATTTACTGTTTGTCGTAATGGGTTAGAACTAGCAGAAGTTAATAAAGAATTAGATGCGAATCGTGTTACCTTGTCTGATAACGTAATTATTTATCATGGCATTGTACAGGTTCGTTTTCATTTATATAAAGATTCTTAAGGAGGATAACCAATGTTAAAACTTAACTTACAAACATTCGCAGGCGCTTCTAATGGTCGTTACTTCTATGTTGATGTAAATACTGGTACTGATGCTGCTCCTGTTTGGACTAAAGTAGGTGGGCAACGAGATGCAAGTCTAGAGCTGTCAAAAGATGCTATTGAAACTACTTCTAAAACATCTTCTAACGGATACAAAGAGAAGGATCATGGATTAAAAGAATGGTCTATTGAATTTGATTCATTATTTGTTAAATCTGAAGCAGGCTATGCAGCTTTATTAACTGCATTCGATCAAGATAAAGATATTAGCATTCGTATTTCTGATGGTACTGGCACAGGTTCGGCAGTAGCTTGGAAAACTGGTAAGGGTATTATCACTAAAATTAATACTGAATTACCTTATGAGAAAGAAGCAACTTACTCTGTGAGTATTGAAGGAAATGGACCACTAACTTAATAAATTTTAAAAGGAGAGGGAACAATTATGAAACGTATTGTAACTATTAAAACTCAAGATAAAGAAAGACATATGCGCTTTGGAACAAACCAGGTAGTAGAAGTTGAGGAACAATTAGGAACTAGTTTAATGGATGTAATGGATAATCCTAAATTTGGAACTATGCGAACGATTTTTTACGCTGGCCTAAAGTGGGAAGATAAAGAACTTACTCCAGAAGTAGTAGGGGATTTTATGGATGATGTTATTGCAGAACATGGTTTCGAGTATCTGGCTGATAAGATGGGCCAAGCAATTGAAGGAACATTTGGAGATAAACCCAGTGCCATTGAAGGAGAAGCGAAAGCTTGATGTAGAAAAGCTTTTTTCTATCTCCTGTGGTAAAAACGGAGTAGATCCAATTCAATTTTGGGAGCTTACACCTTTAGAGTTAATGTTGATCGATGAGGGTAGGCAAGAACACTATGAGATTATTAGGGCTGCATTTCAAACTGGTTATGTTTCTGCTAAAACTGGTAAAAAATATGAACTGTTTAAAAAGCCTGGAATGCAAAAAATTTCTAGTGAAAGAACAGCCGAACTAGAAAAAGAGTTCGATAGTTTAGATGAGTAGCCAAATGGCTACTTTTCTTTTTATGAAAGAGAGGTGAGATTATGGAAAGAAGAATGGAAGCCATTGTTGGAGTAGATACATCTGAATACGATAGAGGGATGGATGAAGTAGCTAGACGAGCCGATATTGTCTCAAGTCGTATGAGGGCAGCAATGAGAACTGCTAGGGCTGCAATGTTACCTTTTAAAATTCAATTGCAAGATGTTAGAGCAAGGTTTATGGATCTTGGTATGAGTATGGATTCTTATAGAGGAACAAATGCTCAATTCATGAATGATGTAAGAATGTTAGGAGCTGAATACAAAGCAGCTACAGATGCAATGATTGCTAACAACAATTATTTAAGAGGAAGTTTCTTAATGACTGTTGGAACGTTCATGAATATGACAACTCAAGCACAAAGAATTAGCGATAACTATAAACGAATGAGAAACCCAATGTATAGAGTAAATGGTGCAGGATTAGCTATTGCTGGTGCTATGAATCGAATAGCTAATAATGGTAATGCTGCTGTACTTGCATTGAAACTCTTAGGACCTACTGCAAACATGAAAAAGCTTCGTGATATGCAAATGATGATTACTCAAGGCTTAATGAGGTTTCAAATGGTTGCTATGGGTGCTGCTGTGGGTTCTGCTCTTTTATATGGCGCTTTACATAAAGGAGCTATGAAAGCAGATAAAGAGTATAAACAGCTTTTTGAAACAATGAGTAAGAATGTTAAGAAAGCATTTGAGCCTATGATTCAAGCTTTTGCTTCTGTAATGAAGCCTGTTTTTAGATTTATCAATGCAATAGCTCACATTATTACCAAGTTTAATGAAGCTCATCCTACATTAGCAAAATTCATTCAAGGGATCATGATGCTCGTTCCAATACTTACTCTACTCCTATCACCTCTTGCAATAGGTATAGGATTATTAGCAGGATTCCAAGCAGCTCTTTCTAGTCTTTGGGTATTTATAGGTCCAGTTATTACAGGTTTAGCTGCCATGAGTGCTACAGTTTGGATTGTAGCAGCAGCCATTGTTGCACTAGTAGCAGTATTTACTTATCTATGGAAAACAAATGCAACCTTTAGAGATAATGTCATTTCTGCATGGACTGCTATAAAAAATGCAGCGATTAAAGCATGGGATTATGTATTAAACACTGTATTAGTTCCTACATGGAACGCTATAGTAAGTTTTGCTAAACAGATTTGGGGAAGCCTAAAAGACTTCTGGAAACAAAATGGAGATAACATTAAAACAATTGCTAAAGTAGTTTGGGATTTTGTAAAAACGTATGTTGTTAATAACGTAAAAACGATGGTTGCAACTCTAAAAATCTTATGGAATGTATTAAGCTCTGTTGTTACATCGTGTTGGGATCACATTAAAGGTTCTATTTCTGGAGCTGTAAAAGTCATTTCTGGTATTATTGGAGTTTTTGTTTCAGTTTTAACAGGTGATTGGAAAGGCGCTTGGGAAAATGTGAAGAAAATTGGTCAAGGGGCTTGGGAGTTCTTAAGTAATGCAGCCCAGTTAGGTGTAGATGCTTTACTAGGTGTTATTAGAGGTATTGGAAAGTCTATTGGTGGAGAGTTTGAAAAAATGTCTCAATCCTTCTATAACGCTGGTAAAGGCTTCATGGAACAATTGATTAAAGGTATAGGATCAATGGTTTCTAAAGTAACATCTAAAATTGGTGAAGTAGCTAGCCAGGTTCGAGATTTCTTACCGTTCTCTCCTGCTAAAACAGGTCCATTAAGTGATTTAGATAAATTAGATTTTGGAGGGCCGATTGTTACAAGTATCAAAAAAGCTACTCCAATGGTACAAAATTATATGCCTGGTTTAGTTTCGTTACCAACATTAGGAGTTAATACAACTAATAACTATGCTAAGTCTGGTAATACATTTAATTTCTATCCTCAAAAAGCAGTCATAAATGAAGATGATATAGTTCGTCAATTCCAAAGAATGGAGGTGCTATATGGCTGATAAAACTTATTGGATTGATGCTAATGGCACTGAATATTCTTTTGATACACCAAATATAAAAGTGCTATTAGGTATGCGAGGGAAATTCATGCCACCTATCGAGTATGTGGAGGATGAAATTCCTTTGCAACCTGGAACTGTACCTAGAGCTTTCAAAGTTAAACCAAGGGATGTAGATATTCCTTTACAATTTAAAGCGAATTCTGAAGTTGAATTAAGAAACCTTGTAAGAAGCACTTTAAGAATGATTAACCCATTAAAGAGAGATGGACAAATAAAAGTTGTATCATCTGATGGAAGTCAAAGGGTGCTTAATTGTCGTTATACTGGAGGATTTGAAGGGGATGAAGGACAGGAAAACAGTGGTATTCTGTGGCAAAAAGCCTTACTAAGCTTTAGAGCCTTTGATCCATTTTGGTATGACTCTAGTACGGTTGTTCAAACATTCACTACTGGACAGCCAGCCACTTTCTTTCCTTTCTTTCCTCTACGTTTATCATCTTCCACAGTGTTTGCAGATATTGCTATAAATAATCGTGGAGATGTAGAAACCTATCCAGAGTGGATTATCAAAGGGCCTGGAAATGGAATTGTTATTCGTAATTTAACGACAGGTGAAGTTATTAATATAAATACAACACTTAATGTAGGTGAAACGGTAATTATTAATACTAAACCTCTCAAGAAATCGATTAAGAAAACAGATGGAACGAATTTATTCAGCGCTCAGTCGGATGATTCATCATTTTGGGCTTTACAGCCTGGTCAAAATAGCATAAGGATTGAGATGTCTAATGCTACGACAGATTCATCTGTACAACTATCCTATACACCTAGATATTGGAGTCCTTAATTATGTATGAACTTTATGTGAGAGATCAGTATTTTAATAGAGTAGCTGCGATACAGGATTTCCAAAGTTTTGATGCGATCATCCGTTTTAATACTCCAGGTACATGGGTTTTGGAATTACCAACTAACAGTGAAGCAGCTAAAGAGTTAGTAAAGAAGAAATCTGGAATCGTAGTATATAAAGATGGAAAACCATTCATTTCTGGTCCTGTTACTGGCAGGAATAGAAAATGGAGTGGTGGTGTAGATAAATTAACGGTTAATGGTTACGATGATATGATTTTACTTCAAAGGAATCTAGCAATGCCTGGATATTCTGGCTTCCCTTTTAGTTATCGTGATTACGATGTAAAAACAGGAAAAGCTGAAACAGTTATGAAAGCATATCTAAATGCAAATATAGGTGCAAATGCAAGTTCAGAGAGGAAAGTTGAGATTACAACTCAAGCCGATACTGGATTAGGTTATTCAGTTACAGGTAGAGCTAGGTTTCATACTCTCCTTGAGATGTTTACTTCATTAGCTCTTGTAGGTGGAGATTTAGGATTTAGAATTATACAAAAAAACAATGCTTTAGAGTTTCAAGTTTATCAGCCTACAGACAAATCAAAAACTGCTGTTTTCAGTCCATTACAAGGTAATTTATTAGAGTTTGAGTATTTAACAGAAGATCCAGAAGCTAACTACACAATCGTTGGTGGTGGTGGAGAGGGGAAGGATAGAATCATACTTGAGAAAGGTGATTCTACAAGTATCTCTAACTATGGCAGAATTGAAACGTTTTTGGATCGTAGGGATACATCGGATATAGCTGAATTAACTCAGTCTATGGATGAAGAATTATCTTCAAAATCTGAAAAGATGAGTTTGAGTATTACACCAATTGATACTGAAATGTTAGCTTTTGGAACTGATTATAATGTGGGAGATGTGATTTCGGTCATTCTTCCAGATGTAAATGATGCTACAAACTTTGAAAAGATAACAGATGTTGTACGGGAAATTAAAATATCACTAAATCAAGATGGAGTATTGGTTGTGCCAACTGTAGGTACTCCCGATGCTACAAGTAAAAAAACATCTGGAATTTTTGCTAGATTGAAAAAGTTTCATGATCGAATAAGCCACTTAGAAAGGAGATAAATACTATGACTCAAACATATTTCCCTTTTGACTCTGGACAAGGGGCAAATGCTACAGAAGCTATGTGGTCAAAGATGGCTCAACACTGGCTAGGAACTGGAGTAATCAAGGATGTGTTAAATGATTTATCAGTTTACGCTAACTCAGCAGGATTGACTGTCAGAGTTAAATCTGGTGCTGCATATATAAAAGGCCATTACTTCGAGTCTGATGCTGAAGAAGTTTTATCATTAGCTACAGCAGATACAACAAACTCTCGAATAGATCGTATTATAGTTAGATTGGATTGGACAGCAAACACAGTTCAATTAGCAGTGTTACAAGGTACTCCAGCAGTTTCACCTACTGCTCCAGCACTTACGCAAAATAGCTCAAGATGGGAAATCCCATTAGCACAGACTTATGTGGGAACTAATGTAACATCCATTTCTGCGATGATGGTAACAGATGAACGATTTTTCGTTAAAAATTCAAACTATATTTTAGATTCTACTGGTGGAGTAAAAATTAACGCTTCAAGCCTTTCCGATGACATTTTGGCAATCCTCCTATCTTACGGTAAAGGTATTCATACGTTTTATCAAATCTCTGGAGCTGTTAACAATCCTGCTACATTTTCGAGTGTTAGAGGGATGGCTCATTTCACATCTTCTAATACAGGTTGGGTAATAGCTATAGATACAAATAACAATATGTATAATAACTACTGTGATTTAGGAACATGGAAGGGTTGGCAAAAAAGCACGACAGATAAAGCGCCATCATGGTCTACTCTGACCTTGCAAAATGGTGCAACTATTAACAACTCAAGAACACCTAAATATACAAAAATAGGAAATGTAGTGTATGTAGAAGGGGAAATTTCAGCAGGCATTGCAAATAATACAACCATTGGAACATTACCAGCAGGATATAGACCAAAAGATTATTCATTAAATATTGCATGCGCTCATGCGACAGGTGCAATAACTGCTGATGCTGTACTTTCTGTTAGTACTAATGGGCAAATAATACTTATAGTATCAAATGCCACTTATCCAGTATCTTTAAACAATATTCAATTTGTTGCGGAGGTGTAAAGATGAAACAAGTATATAAATTTGATGAGAATAGAATTTACATCGAGCCTGTATTAATCGGAGATGATGATCCTATTCCATTAGATTGTACAGATTTAGAACTTCCTCAACCAAACTACAAGCCTGTATTTAAAGATGGAGCTTGGGTTGAAACGATCACAGAGGAAGAATTAGAAGAAATTCAAAATAAACCAGAGCCTAAATCAGAGCTTGAGGTTGTTAAAGAAGAAAACGCAGTATTGAAGCAACAAGTAATGCAAACAAATATAGATATGCAAGAATTTATGGATTTCATTCTAACAACTATACAACCACAATAGGGGGATAAAACAACATGACAGTATATTCATTCCGTATAGGACCTTACGCAAGAGATATTTATATTTACGGTAGACAAAAATTAGCAACTATTCCTGCTGAATATTATACTCCTGTTGAAAATTACGCAGCTAAGAACTTTACAAGAGGACAAATTTTAAACGCTTTAGAGCCTGGATATATTACTCAAGAGCAATATGATGAAACAGTAGCATTAATAACTGAAGAAGTAGTTTTACCGATGTCTGCACCTACAAATGACTTAATGTAAGGTGTATTTTTTATGGCCTGTTTTTTAACAGGCCTATTTTAATGGAGAGAAGGTAGATCATGGAAGAAATTAATATTATTTCATTGTTACCAAAGCTAATTCAAGGAGCTTTATTATTTTACTTTCTTGTAAAGGTTCTTGATTTCATAACTGGCTTACTAAAGACCTGGAAAGGTGTTTCAGAATACAAATCAAGAGTCATGAGAGACGGGATCATTAGGTGGATTGGTGAGCTAGTAGGGATTGTCTTTGTGTTAGGGCTTGATATATTTTTAGGACTTAACTTTTATTTAACTGGCTTTACACTTGCTCTATTTATCTATAAAGAGGGTGGGAGTATTGTAGAGAACTTAAGAGCGATTGGGGTAGTACTTCCTGCTCAAGTTGAGGATAAATTAAAATCTTTCGATAAAGGAGAGGATACAAATGACTCAATGGAGAAATGATTTTATTCCAAAAAACAAATATACAAGACCAGGTATTTTATTAAGGGATGTCAATAAGATTGTTTTACATTGGACTGCTAATTTCGGTGCAAGTGCTAAAAGGCATGTAACTTATTTTGGAGTGACACTACCAGCTCAAAGCAAATTAGCAGAACAAAAAGGTAAGAAAGGAACTTATGCATCTGCTCATATTTTTGGAGATAAAAACGAATCAGTTTGTATTATTCCTTTAAATGAAGTAGCTTACCATGCAAATGATGTTCAAAAACATAATGAGGATGGTTCAGCATATCGAGGTATTAAAGAAATCGCACCAAATGCTAACTTTTATACTTTAGGTTATGAAATGTGCGTAGAAGAAGATGGAACGATTCACCTGGACACTATTAAACGTGCTATTAGTGATATTGCTGCACTTTGCAAGATTTATAAATTATCAGAAAAAGATATTGTTAGACACTATGATGTAACTGATAAAGATTGTCCTGAGCCTTTTGTAAAGGAAGAAAAATTATTCGAGGACTTCAAAAAACAAGTAGCTTTAGTTCTTAATCCTCCTACACCAAAGCCAGAAGTTATACCTATTGTAAAACCTAAACCTCCTGTTTATCCAGGAGCACTTTTAAAAGTAGGTTCTAAAGGAAGTAATGTTAAATTAGTTCAAGCGATATTAAAAGTTACAGTAGATGGAAAGTTTGGTCCATTAACAGAAAAAGCAGTGAGGGACTTCCAAAAGAAAAAGAGGTTAACAGTAGATGGGAAAGTTGGTCCTAAAACATGGGCTAAATTATTTAATTAAAAGTTCGGTTAAAGTAAGATTTTAAATTTGTTATTGAAAAAGGGACTGCCTAAAACTGACAGTCCTTTGACACTTTTGTTCAACTAAAGCACTGCATTAGCCACCCATGAATCAGTGATTCACAACAGTGAATGGAAGATTATATCGCTCTCCCATGGTAGTTAAACAAGGAATCACCATCATTAAATTAGTTTTTCTATTCAACATTTTACTTTATTATTTTTTCTTGCCTTTCCCAGTTATATAGATTAATAAACCAGTTACAATGAATCCAAAATAATTGATTGAAAATTTTTCTTGTATCAAATAAATAAAAAATATTAAACCCATCATTATCGAATCCAAGTTAGCTATAATCCATACTAATTTCTTTTTTATATTTGTCTTTTTATCAATTTTCAACTGAATTAGTGGTATTACAGTGATTATTGTTATTAACATTAATTTGAGAAAAGAATTATTAACTATTAAATATATACATACATAGAAAAATATTAATCTAAAGAGATGAGCACTTATTAATTTCACCATTTTGTTCTTATTCACCCTGTCATCTTAGTTTTTTACCAATCTCAATAGCTTAAACTTAACGTAAAACTCCTTAATTGCACCTATACTTATTTAATGATTATATCTCAACCATTCTACTTTGTGATTTGGGGGAATTTCGCCTTTTTCATCTAATTTAGTCAATCCTTATTGAACTAAACTGCCATTTTGTTTAATAAAAAAAGCGATCTTCTATTGAAGAATCGCAATGCGTTAGTTACATAAGCCTTAAATAATCTATGGTTTCTATACTTAATCA